>JAUYSF010000196.1 GCA_030696435.1 Desulfoprunum sp.
GGTTGTTGGAAAAGGGAAATCAATTATAGAAAACCATATAATACTTTAATAACTTTTTAAAGAAATAACTCGCTCGCAGGATATACTTTATGGGGTAGGAGGAGAATGCGGGGAGGAGATGGCAGAGGTGGAGGGAAGATGCGGCGGATGTTGTTTTTCCCGATAAAGTGCTGTAGTCTTCCCTGGTTGGCAACGTATTCAGATCAAAAATATCCTATTTCATATGTGTTCGTGATGATGACACTCCAGAGTATTCTTTTTTTCGGCGGCAGTTATTTGCTTGGCGCGATCCCGTTTGGGCTTATTGTAAGCAAAATGGTGGGGATTGATGTGCGCCAGGAGGGCAGCCGCAATATCGGCGCGACGAATGTTAGTCGCGTCTTGGGAAAGAAGCTGGGATTGTTGACCCTGGTCTGCGACGGCCTGAAAGGATATCTGCCGATGCTGGCAGCCGCCCATTTCCTGCCCGAGCAGGGCCAGAAGGAACTGCTGGTCTGCCTCTGCGGCATTATAGCCGTCCTCGGTCATATGTTTTCCGTCTATCTGGGCTTCAAGGGTGGCAAGGGGGTGGCGACCAGCCTCGGGGTCTTTCTCTTTCTCTCACCACCGGCGATAGGCATCAGTCTGATTGTCTTTATCGCCTCGGTTGCCATTTCCGGTTTCGTCTCGGTGGGTTCGCTTTTGGCCGCAGGCCTAATTCCGCTCTGGCTCTGGCTCCTGGGGGCTTCTTCTGTTGTTGTCCTGACTGCGGCGGTTGTCGCGACCCTTATCTGGATCAAACATTATGAAAATATAGTGAGGCTGTTGCAGGGGCGGGAAAAAAGCTGGAAAACCGGGAAAAAATAAGAGACAGCCACGGCGACACAGCAGCTGGATGGTGGGGGTGCTTATTCTTCGGATTTTGATTGCTGCTCGGCTACGATCTGGGAGAACAGTTCGCAGTATTCTTTGATCAACTGTTTGCGTTCCGCCGGTTCAAGCCTGAAGTAGATCGGGCTGAGCATGAGTATCTGGACTGCTTCTCTGGGAGTCATGACCATATCCTTCCGTGGTGTGGTATTTCCATTTCACACTGTATCGGCATAAACGCTAATAATCTTTATCAGAGAGCCTGTTTTCTGTAAAGAAATATTATTAATAATCTCACGGCTTGCTAATAAAGCTCTAGTTATATGGCAGGAAAAAGATGCGGGGAGGCAGCGGCTCAGGAAATGGCGCTGTACACCTTGAGCAACACCACAGGGAGCGAGGTGTCGATTGCCACTCTCGGCGGGACGGTGATCTCATTGAAGATACCCGACAGAGAGGGCCGGATCGGTGATGTGGTCCTGGGTTTTCAACGGCTTGACGACTATCTCTGGCCGCATCCCTATCTCGGCTGTCTGATTGGCAGATACTGCAACCGAATTGCCGGTGGCCGTTTCATCCTGCACGGAACTGAATACTATCTTAGCCAAAATGCTGGTTCGGATCACCTCCACGGCGGATTGCGCGGCTTTGACAAGGTTGTGTGGGATGCCGGTCCGGTCGGAGATAGGCAGGAACTTGCGTTGCACTATCTCAGCCACGATGGTGAAGAGGGCTATCCGGGCAATCTGCAGGTGCGGGTGATTTTCAGGCTGACCGAGGACAACTGCCTGGTCATTGAGTATGCTGCCGAGACTGATGCTGCCACTGTTGTCAATCTTAGCCACCACGGCTATTTCAACCTCGGGTACGGTGAGGACATCCTCGATCACCATCTGATGGTGGCGGCATCCTCCTTCACGGTGATAGATAAAGCTTCCCTTCCCACCGGTGAGATACGGCCGGTGGCCGGGACTTGCCTTGATGTGCGTGATTCAAAGCAGATAGGCGCGATCCTGGCCGGGCATTCTGACGAACTGCGGCAAGGCGGGCTGGATCATAACTATGTCCTTGACCGTCCGACCGAGGGGCTTTGTCTTGCGGCGAGCCTCTATGCCCCTGATTCAGGGAGACGGATGCAGGTATATACCACCGAACCGGGCCTACAGGTCTATACGGGGAATCATCTGGCGGGGGATAGAGTAGGCAAAGGTGACCGAGCCTACGGCAGACATGCAGGCATCTGTCTTGAGGCCCAGCATTTTCCCGATTCCCCGAACCAACCCGATTTTCCCTCCGTCATCCTGCATCCAGGTGAAGTCTACCGACAGACGACGATCTACCAGTTCGATATCGCAGAAGAGGAAGAGAAATGCTGAAGGCCATCAGGATAAATGCCTTCGGTGGACCTGAAATGTTCAAAAAAGAGTCGTCTTTGATTCAGAGACCTTGATCAGTGCCAGTGTCTTTCTCTTACCGGGCGACTGCGCCTCATCTTCCGTCTTGATCATCAGGTTATGGCGAAAGTGCTGAAGTTGTTGCCGAGAGATTCCGTGGCTCTCAGAGAATGTCGTCTTCTTTCAGTTGCTCTTCCTGCATTTTGTGTCGTACACTCTTGCGCTCATAGAGCTTCTGCCTGGCCTCTTCTGGTAGATCCTTGAAGAGGATTAAATTTTTCTGTACCAGCAGGTCAATCAGGTCATCGAGGATGCGTATTGCACCTGTATCCAGTTGAGTCAGCAGGTTTTCAAAGGGCAACATGGCCTCTGATCCGGAGAGAAATTCTGCCAGATCCGTGCAGCTCAACCTCTCTTTTCCCCTTGCCGAACTGTCTGTGATTTTTCTGATGGCGACGATGACGCCGCTGGCATCCCTTTCTGCATAGAGCATTCTTTTCCTCACTTTCAGTTGAGATGTGTTTATTTATAAGCCTCTTCCGCAGAAATCTGTGGGAAGATGTTAAAATAAGAACATTGCCACCCGTGGTGGATTTGATGGTTTTTCTGAGAAAACATCAGCCCCCTCAAAGGAGAAGCAATGCTTATCAAAACATTACTGAACAAGGCCGAACGTTTCAAGTCATTCATTTGCCGCGACATCAGATTGACGACCGTGAATGGCGCCGATGCACTGTACTGTCTCGTCGCTGCTCGCTTGCCTTCTCGTTTTCATCTTGATTTAAAAATGGAATAACAGCAAACCTGAGTGTCTGGCATACAGCCAATGAGACTGTTCGGGCAGGGCCGGAGGAGAGGTGTTTTTTGCCTGTTGATTCTGTGCATTTGTGTGATAGAATGGACCTGTGTCGTTATCATAATAACTCAAAAAGGGAGGATGAACCATCATGGCAAGTCTTAAAGGGACCCAGACCGAAAAGAATATCCTGACTGCTTTCTGTGGCGAGTCACAGGCCCGTAACAAGTATACCTATTTCGCTGCTCAGGCCAAAAAAGACGGCTTTGTCCAGATTCAGCACATCTTCGAGGAGACTTCTGACCAGGAAAAGGAGCATGCCAAACGGCTGTTCAAACTCCTTGAGGGGGGCGAGGTGGAGATAACCGCTGCCTTTCCGGCTGGGGTGATCGGTACGACCATGGAGAACCTCAAAGAGGCGGCAGCCGGTGAGAATTATGAGCACACCACCATGTATCCGGGCTTTGCCGTTACGGCTCGGGCTGAGGGCTTTCCTCATATCGCCTATATCTTCGAGGCCATTGCCGTAGCCGAGAAGCAGCATGAGAAACGTTATAAGGCCCTGATGGCCAATATCGAGGCAGGGCGGGTCTTCACCAGGAAAGAAAAAGCGACCTGGCGCTGCCGCAACTGCGGTTACCTGCATGAAGGCGAATCAGCCCCCGAGATGTGCGCGGCCTGCGCCCATCCGAAGGCCCATTTCGAACTGCTGGCTGAGAACTGGTAATCCGTCGAGAGAGGTTGATCTGCCTACACGGGGTTTTTCACAAGCTCCGTGTAGGCAAGTGAGGTGGAATCAAGAGAGGGGCAATCTGGCCATGGGGCGGCTGGATGGGTTCCGGAGGTTGTTTGTCGACGAGGTGGTTACCGGAGGCTGGGTAATCTGGTCGTGTCTGACAGAAACATTATCCCTTTGAAGAGGTTCCCGCCCTACCAGGTCAGAGCAGTGGAAAAAGACATACCAGTCGCTCCTCTGCGGTGCCTGGGCCTTTGATACAAGGCCACCTCTGCTTTGGGCAAAGACACCCGATTTGTTTAAGGGCCTGACGCTTTCATTCCACCATGTATCTATACGTGCAGATGCGGTCCACACCAAATCGACAGCACACATGGTCAACACGAATTCCGTAAAATACAGACTCAGTTCCATAATCCACCTCCTCATTGGGAGATCATCGGAGAGAACTGATTGTTTCCCTCCCCTAATCTCCGGATTGCATCCTGAACAGCCATTTCGTTGCATTGATCTTCATGCTTGGAGCGGTCTTTTCAACTGGAAAAACCCTCAGGCCAGATCACGGATGCCATTACAACCCAATTTTTTCACGACTAGAGTGGGGAGCAAAGAGAGTGCCGCCACTCGCTCTACCACGCTTCCCATGAGGATGCGGGCAAGAGCTGTACGTCCATAAGCTCCTAGGACAATCAGCTGAATTTTTTTTTCTTCACTGTACTTCACAATATTTTCATAGGGCGAACCTTCACGAAGCTCTGTGATGACCGGCACACCCAATTTTTCGCCCTGACCGGCCAGAACCTGCAGGGCGGTAAAGTTTTTATGCCGTGCCTGATCGAGCACGCCGTACAGCAGACTGCGATCGACAGGGACATCAAGGACGGTGAGTGCGTGTACCTCGCCGCCATAACTGAGAGCCAGATCAAGTGCGCGCTGTCCTGCCTCCATACTGTATTTTGAGCCGTCCAATCCCACCAAAATGCTGGCAAAATTGACTTCCCCGTTTTCGGGAATCAGCAGTACATCGCAGGGGCTCAGTCCGATGATCTTTGCGGCAGTTTGCCCGAGAAATACCCGCTTGAGATACGAACGTCTGTGATATCCCATGAGCAGGAGACCAGCCCCTTCTTCTTCTGCCAAAGCGACAATCTCTTCAACCGGGTCTCCCACTCGGTGGACAGTACGTACAGATTGCCCGAGTGATTCTGAGGTCTTTACAGCATCCTCAAGACAATTTTTGAAAGGCAAACTCATCTGTTCATTGGCATCGGACATTTTCCAGCGATTCATGTTGCCTTCATATCGAGGGGTCACCGAGACGGCAACCAATTTGGCCTGCATGGACGCCGCTAAGCGGAGGGCCTGGAGAAATGCCGACTGACTTGCTGGGCTAGGGTCAATAGCTACCAGGATGGTTTTGACTGTATTCGACATAATTAACCTCGCACCGGTACCGGTATCGCTCTTTCGGAGCTTCTGGCTTTGAATAAGCTGACGAGTATGATTGTGGCCCCGACAAGCAGGGCGAAGCACATGATGCCAAAGCTGAGTTGGGTCATGGTTGCCACACTGCCATCGGCAATGGCAGTGACATGCAGCTCATTCAAATACTTGGGTATGGCGAAAAAACGGCTCACCGCTACAATCAGCATGATGGTGGCCATGACGTATTTGATCATGTAGTCTTTTACGTAGGTGGTGCCGATCGCCCCCAGTTGTACGCCAAACAATGAACCGGCAAGAATGAGCATGACAAGACGAATATCCACCGTACCGTAATAGG
>JAUYSF010000203.1 GCA_030696435.1 Desulfoprunum sp.
AGGCAATTTCGCGCACAAAAGCGGCAAAATCAGGGACCGCATCGGCAACCAGCGGACTGGGGTTGGCAACGTTGACATTGAGGGTAATGACCTTTGCGCCCTTTTCTTCCGCCATTTTGCTGACGGCTTCAAGGGCTTCAAGACTGCCGGAGATAACGATCTGCTCGGGGCTGTTATGATTGGCCGCAGTCACCACCCCATCTCCTGTGTAGCCTGCAATCAAGAGGTCAATCGCGGCAATATCGAGCCCCAGAACCGCCCGCATTCCACCGGGATTTTTCAGGCCTTCACGCTCCATCAAGGCACCGCGTCTGGCCACCAGTCGGATAGTGTCTTCAACAGTCAGGACTCCGGCAGCGTTGAGAGCTGAATATTCACCAAGGCTGTGGCCGGCAAAACAAGCCACCTGCAAACTGTCGCCAAGGGCGTTCTGCAGGGCCTGCCAGCAAATGAGATTGGTGACGGTAATGGCCGGTTGCAGATGCACAGCCCTGGTCAATTCTTCCATCGGGCCTTCTGCCGTGATCTTTTGCAGAGGAAAATCACAGACCGATTCCGCCACCTCCATGAGAGAGGCACAGCTTGTGTCACTCTTGATAAACTCCTGCCCCATGCCAAGATACTGTGAGCCCTGGCCGGGGAAAAGTACCGCTATTTTCATGCAACACCCCTCGTGTTCTTTCGTTCTTGCAAAAAATTAACCACCAGAAAAAGTACCGCCCCGACACAGATGGCCGAATCGGCCACATTAAAGGACGGATAGTGATGTGAGCCCAGGTAGAAATCGAGAAAATCGACCACCGAACCATAGCGCAGCCGGTCGATGAGATTGCCTAGAGCGCCGCCGGCGATGAGGGCCAGGGCGATGCCATAGCCGCGGTGCGATGCCCTGAGACGGTAATAGGCAATGGTCAGGCCAATACAGGCCACGAGGCCAATCCCGAGAAAAAAATAGTGGCGCCAGGGAGAATCAACCCCCGCCAACATGCTGAAGGCCGCACCACTGTTGGTGACATAGACCAGATTGAAAAAGCCGGGGATGATCTCTTTAACCTCATACAACTCAAATGATCGGAGAACCCAGAACTTTGTCAGCTGGTCGAAGGCAATAGCCAGTATGGCAATGATATAGTAAGCCACCCTTATGCACCCTGCCGCAGGTCAATATGGCTGACAACTGCGGCGCAGCGGTCACATATCAGAGGATGCTCATTGCTCTCACCTACCGTAATCGACCTGATCCAGCATCTCTCACATTTCTGGCCAGGTGCCGGCAGGACCCGAACGACCAAGCCTTCGATTTCCTCACTGACAAAACAACCAGTCACCTCCGTGCCATCCTGTTCTTTCGTCAAGACAGAGACGATGGATATCTCTTTGAGAGTATGCCATTCCTGCGCCAGAAAATCAGCCAGTTCACCATCGGCCTGCAGGCGGACTTCCGCCTCAAGTGGATGCCCGATGATTTTTTCCTGGCGGGCAATCTCCAGGGCCTTGGTAATCTCGGAACGGACCCTGATAAGTCTGTTCCAACGATTCTCGGTCGTTTGATCAATTTCCTGTGCACTGAGCACTGGAAATTCGACAAAGAAGATGCTCTCAGACAGAGGCGCATCGCCAGCCAGACCATAGAGAGACTCCCAGGCCTCGGCTGCGGTAAAACTGAGAACAGGCATCATCAGACGCAGCATCCCGTCCAGAATTTCAAAAAGGGTTGTCTGGGCTGCGCGGCGGCCAAACGAGTCCGCCCCTGAGGCGTAGAGTCGGTCTTTGATGATATCGAGATAGAAGGCACTCATGGTGGTGCCGCAGAAATAATTCAAGGCCTGGTAGATGGCATGAAACTCGAATTTTTCATAGGAGTGAACCACCTTGGCCTTGAGTTCGTCATAGCGGGCCAGGGCCCAACGATCTAACTCGGGCAGGTCGGCACGGTTCACGCGATGCCGCGCCGGATCAAAATCACTGAGATTACCGAGCATATAGCGGATCGTATTGCGGATCTTGCGGTAGGCATCAGCAACCTGACGCAGGATCTCGTCCGAGACCTTGACATCATCACGATAATCTTCGCTCGACACCCAGAGGCGCAGGATCTCCGCCCCGTATTTTTCGATGACCTCACCCGGCGCCACGACATTACCGACCGATTTGGACATCTTCTTGCCCTGGCCATCCACCACATAGCCATGGGTCAGAACACCGAGAAAAGGTGCCCGCCCCCGCGTCCCGACCGAGGTGAGCAGGGCGCTGTTGAACCAGCCCCGGTGCTGATCGCTGCCCTCGAGATAGAGATCGGCCGGGGAGCGCAGTTCCGGGCGTTCCTCGCAGACAGCGGCATGGCTAACCCCGGAATCAAACCAGACATCGAGGATATCCTCTTCCTTGCTGAATTCGGTCGAACCGCACGTGCTGCATTTTGCATCCGGCCCGAGGAAGACATCAAGATCATAGCGGAACCAGGCGTCGGCCCCTTCCTTGCGAAAGAGTTCGTCAATCTTGGCCACCAGGGCCTCACTCTTGACGATCTCGCCGCAGTCTTTGCAGCTGATGATGGTGATCGGCGAGCCCCAGGTGCGCTGGCGTGAAAGACACCAATCCGGTCGTCCCTCGACCATGGCATAGATCCGCTGCATCCCCCAGGCCGGTGTCCATTCCACATTTTTGATGTTTTCCAGTGACTTGGCGCGCAGATCATTGATCTCCATAGAGATGAACCACTGCGGAGTCGCCCGGTACATCACCGGTTTCTTGCAGCGCCAGCAGTGCGGATAACTGTGGTTGATATCGCTCTGATGGATCAGCGCCCCGGACTCGGCCATATCCTTATTGATGATCTTGTTGACTGCCGGCACCTGCTGGCCGGCATAGGGACCAGCCTCACTGGTATAGACCCCTTCGCTGTCGACCGGTGAGAGGATATCGAGGCCGTAGCGCAGACCGGTCAGATAATCATCAGCACCATGACCAGGGGCGGTGTGTACGCAACCTGTTCCGGCATCGGTGGTCACATAGTCGGCCAGAACCAGAAGTGAATCACGATCCATAAAAGGATGTCGACACCTGCGATTCTCCAGGTCTTTGGCCGAAAAGGTCTCCCGGATCTGAAAATCTGTTATGCCGATCTCGGTCATAACGGCAGCCACCAAATCCTGAGCAAGTATCCAGGTTTCCTCTCCGACCGCAACAGCCACATAGACATAGTCAGGGTGAAAGGCTACTGCCAGATTGGCGGGCAGGGTCCAGGGAGTGGTCGTCCAGATGACGATGGAGACCTTGTCCCCGGCCAGGGCCGGGCTGATATCAGAAAAATCATCGACTACCGGAAACTTGACATAGATCGAAGGCGAACGGTGATCATGGTACTCAACCTCAGCCTCGGCCAGAGCGGTAGTGCAGGTCGAACACCAATAGACCGGCTTTTTGTTTCTGATCACCGATCCGGAGTGCAGAAAGCGGTTGAATTCCCGGGCAATGGCCGCCTCATAGGTATAATCCATGGTCAGATAGGGTTTGTCCCAGTCACCGAGCACACCCAGGCGTTTGAACTCGGCCTTCTGGGCCTTGATCCATTTCTCGGCGTATTTGCGACAGGCTCCACGTTTGGAGAGGATCGGGATGGTCTTCTTTTTGTCTCCCAATTCCAGATCGACATTATGCTCAATCGGTAGCCCATGGCAATCCCAACCGGGGATATAAGGCGCCTTGAATCCCGCCATACGTTTGGATTTAAGAATGATATCCTTGAGTATTTTATTAAAAGCGGTACCGAGATGGATGTGGCCGTTGGCATAGGGAGGGCCATCGTGCAGGACATAGAGGGGCTTGTCTTGTGACTTTTCCTGGATCTGACCGTAGAGATCCTCCTTTTCCCAGCGTTTCAGGCACATCGGTTCTCTTTGCGTCAAATTGGCCTTCATGTTAAACGCTGTCTGAGGCAGGTCGAGTGTTGCCCGGTAGTCCATAATTGTCTCCTTGATTATATATAATCCGGTGGTGTGTATCCCCCCGGATGAGCGAGGCTGATTCATGCCAACTGTAGCCGTGTCATCCAATTCCCATCAATAATGAGAGCCCGTTGACACCTAAAACCTCTAAAAATACCAACTGAACACCAAGATGCAAGGTTAAAATCTCCTGAAAAATCCCCTGGGCTGCGCGGCCTGCTCCATCTTCCAGCAGCCCGATTTTTTCTTTCTTGGATATTGGTTTTTCAAAAACCTTTAAATTTGACATAATTCCCCGAGTTTATTAAAGTAGATCAAAATTCGACTATACGAGTCGACAGCCGGGTATTTTCAACAGGTGTAAAAGCTTATGACAACGCAGCATCCTGTATCAGATACTATAATGATCGAACTGATTAAGGTTTCAAAGACCTATCCGCCCGACGTAACCGCCCTTACCGATATTTCCGTGACCATCGGCCGCGGAGAGATGTTTTTTTTGATCGGCATGAGTGGGGCCGGCAAAACAACCCTCCTAAAACTGCTCTGCAGCATGGAGACCCCGACAAACGGACTTATCGAAGTCACAGGAAAACCCATTCATAAACTGAAAGGGACTGCTCTGGCCCGATTGCGGCAGAAAATCGGGGTGGCCTACCAGGATTTCAAGCTCCTGACTGACCGGACCGCCGCCGAAAACATCGCCATCTCCATGGAGGTTTCCTATAAAAAACCTCAGATCATCCGCAAACGTGTGGTTGACCTCCTCGAACAGCTCGATCTCTCCGACAAGCACAACACCATCACGGGAGAACTTTCCCGTGGCGAACAACAAAGGGTGACCCTGGCCCGTGCCGTCGCCAACTCGCCGGCACTCATCCTGGTGGATGAGCCCACGGGCAATCTTGATGCAACAACCACCGAGCGGGTGATGAAGCTTTTGAATAAATGCAACAGTTCGGGGGCAACGATTGTCATCGCCACCCATGATGACTCCATCTACAGAGACACAACCCACCGGGTCATGGAACTGAGAAAAGGCCGAATCCACGCCGTCAATGGGGGGATGAACGCATGAATTTCTGGTTTACCGTCTTCCGGCAGGTCGGCAGAAATATCAGACAGACCTGGCCCTCGCAGCTGATGACCCTGCTCACTGTGTCCCTGTCCGTTCTGATCTTTGCCTTCTTCTATCTCGTCTATACCAATATGCTCAGTGTCGGGACCAAGCTCGGCGACGACCTCAGACTCATTGTCTATCTCGAAGAACAACCCGGACCCGAAATGCAGGAGCAGCTCCGGCGTAAGATCACTAATTTCGATGAGGTACAGGAGATCCGCTTCATCTCGAAGATCGAGGCCTATGATCGGTTTGTCAACCAGTTGTCCCAGAACAAGGATGTGCTCGAAGACATGCCCCATGATTTTCTGCCGGCCTCAATCGAGGTGATACCCCTCAAGACGCTGCGAGGTCTCACCCAGATTAAGCTTTTTTCCGAGTATCTGGCCAAGCTGCCGGGGACCATTAAAGTCCAGTACGGCCAGGAATGGGTTGAGCGCTTCTACTCTTTTACTCGGCTGCTCTCAATTATTGTCCTACTTTCCGGCAACCTGCTGATCCTCACCACGGTATTCATGGTGGCCTATACGATCCGACTCACCATCATGGGCAGACAGGCGGAACTGGAGCTTTTAAAACTTGTCGGGGCCACGAACAACTATATCCGCACCCCTTTCCTGCTGGAAGGGCTCCTGCAAGGCCTGCTTGGCTCAACCTTCGGCCTCCTGTCTCTCTATCTGCTCTTTGATTGGATCAAGGTACAGTTTTCCGGACCAGGCCTGCTTACACTCTTTAACTTCACCTTTTTCCCCTATTCCGCCTCCTTTACCATCATCGGGGTATCCATCCTCCTCTGCACGGTGGGAAGCTTCACCTCCATGCAGAAATTTCTGCGCATCTAGACGTCATCATGGTGAATTTCAGACTATGATCAATCTCCAAAGGCATATATTGGGCTGGAGAAAGGCAGTACGGCGATCTCGACCGTTACTCTGTGGGGCAAGTTTGTTTCTGGCGATGTCCAGTCTTGCATGCATAATCTCACCTCCCTCTCTTGCCAGCGCCGAAAACAAAGAACAGGCTGCCTCTGAAGAAAACGTCAAGGATGGTGTCAAAACCTTTCGTATCAATATTCAACGCCTACAGGAAGGATTAGCAGCCCAGAGAGAGCAGTTCACCGAGTCCCTGAACACAGAAAGGACTCTCCTTGAGGAACTCGAAGATATTGACAAACGGCTTGCCGAGCAGACAAGTAAGCTCAAGGCCCTGGAAGAGCGGAAGAATGGCCAACAGGTCGTCATTGACCAGAAAGAACGTGAACTGGCTGATGTGAGATCAGAAAAGGAAAAGGTGCAGCGACACCTGCAGAGGCGCATCGGTGCCTATTACAAAATGGGCAATATCGGCCTCCTTAATGTGACATTTTCCGCCCAGACCCTACCGGAACTCCTAAAATTTCACGATGCATTCCAGGCTCTTATATCTTATGATCAAAATGTGATCGAGATCTACAGAAAAAGCATCGAAAAACTTGAGCGGGTTACAAAAACCCTCGGTCTTGAGAAATCAGTCCTCATCGATTTTATCGCCCAGGCCGTTACAGAACAAAAGGCAATAGACGGCACCAAAAATGAGAAGGAAACCCTGCTTCTTCATGTCCAAACCCAATCACAGCTGCACAAGCAGGCTATTGATGAGATGGAAAAGGCCGCCGCGGAACTCTCATCCTCTCTTCTTGCCCTGAAAACCAAAGAAGAAAAATTAGAGCAGAGATTTCAGGATAAAAAAGGGCTCCTTCCGCCACCTGTCCCCGGCATTCTTGTCACACAGTTCCAACAGGAATCTCCCAATTCGCTCGGGATAGCCAAAAAATCGCAGGGTATAGCCATACTGGCCCCTGATGGAAGCAAGGTCAAGGCCATTTTCCCCGGCACCGTGGTTTTTGCCGGATATTTACGGGGCTATGGCAACACAATCATTGTGCATCACGGATTTCAGTATTATTCTATCACCTCAAGGGTGGAGAGTATCCTCACGGAAAAAGGTCTTACTGTCGCGGCCGGAAGTGTCCTCGCAGAGACCGGAGAAACCGCCACCCTCATGGAAGAGGGGATCTACTTTGAACTCCGCCACGGTTCCACATCTCTTGACCCGATGATATGGCTCGCACCAGGCGGACTGCAGCATCAGGAAACCCTCCCGAAAGACTAGACCTCATTTTTTTGGATCACCCCATATCTCATCTGCCTAAAGGAAGTCCATGTTACACCCTACCCGCCCCTTCCGGGCATCTTGTGCTCTTTTACTGATCTTTGGATTCCTCACAGGAACAGCTGCAGCCGATATCTCACAGGAAGAAAAAGAAAAGACCTATAAACAACTGGAGATCTTCTCGAATGTCCTGAGCATCCTGCAGGAAAACTATGTTGAAAAGGTCGATGCGCAAAAGGCGGTAGATGGAGCTATTCAAGGCCTGCTTTCCACCCTCGACCCTCACAGTTCATACCTTACAGCGGAAGAGTTTCAGGATCTTCAGGACGAAACAAGCGGAGCATTCAGCGGGGTCGGGATCGAAATTATCGTAAAGGACGGCGTCCTCACGGTAGTCAGTCCCATAGAAGGGACACCTGCCGACAAGGCCGGAATAAAGGCCAATGACCAGATAGTGGAGATCGAAGGCAAGAAGACCAAGGATATGAGTTCGACCGAGGCAATTCAAGGGCTGCGGGGCCCCAAAGGTTCAAAGGTCACCATCTCCATCCAGCGAGAGGGGTGGCATGAGCAGCGGTCGTTCACCCTGACCCGGGATATCATTCCTCTGCACTCGGTCAAGGCCTTTTTCCTCTCACCGGGTCTGGCCTATGCCCGTATAACGAACTTCCAGAGTCACACAACCAAGGATTTTAAACAGGAACTGGCCAACCTGCAGAAGAGCCAGGCTCTTCGCGGCCTTATTCTTGATCTGCGCAATAACCCTGGCGGACTTCTGGATCAGGCCGTGAGCATCTCGGACATATTCCTGCAGCAGGGCACAATCGTCTACACCAAGGGCCGCACGGAGGATCAGAACATGTTCTTCAAGGCCCATAAAACCGGTGATGACACCAGTGTGCCGATGGTTGTGCTGGTGAACGAAGGTTCCGCCAGTGCCTCGGAGATAGTCGCCGGGGCCATTCAGGACCACAAACGTGGTGTAATTGTCGGCACTCGGACCTTTGGCAAAGGGTCGGTACAAACAATCATTCCCCTGCCGGACGGAGCGGGTCTGCGGATGACCACAGCCAAATATTATACCCCGGAAGGTCGTACCATTCAGGCCCTTGGCATCACCCCGGATGTTGAGGTGCCGCTTGCGCCGGAGCCAAAAGATGCTGGGAGCCCTGCAAAAAACAGTGAAATTCTGCGTGAGGCGGATCTTGACAACCACTTCCGGGGCCAGGCAACCGACACTCAGCCTGCCAACGCAATTGCCCCGGCAATCAAGGAAAAACTGCAAACCGACAACCAACTCAATACAGCCCTAAATATTCTGAAGAGTCTAGATCTCTTCTCAGATTACCGTAAGGCACAGATCAACAAACAATGAAGCTTACTGATGCCGATCACCTGGCAACAGTAAGCAATGTATCTTTGCTCAAAAGGAGCGAATTTAGTCTAAAACCCCAGTTCCTTGAGGAAACGTTCATCCTGTGACCAGTTTTTTCTGACCTTAACAAAGAGTTTAAGAAATACCTTCTGATCCAGCATTTTCTCGATATCCCTCCTGGCTGCAGTGCCTATGGCCTGCAACTTCAGACCGCCCTTGCCAATTACAATACCTTTCTGAGAGTCCTTCTCCAAAACTATAGCGGCGTGAATGGTCACCAAGCCGGTTTCGGGATCCTCTTTAAACGACTCAATGAGTACAGCCGTTGAGTAGGGTATCTCCTGCCCCGTCTTTAAAAACACCTTCTCCCTGATGATCTCGGAGGCGAGAAATCGCTCACTGGCATCTGTTGGTATATCTTCCGGGAAATAACGCGGTCCAAGAGGTAGATGAACAAGCATCTCCGCGACGAGGTTCTCCGTCCCTTCTCCTTTGAGCGCTGACACGGGGATAATGGCCTTAAATGGGAAAAAGGCATTGTAGGCCTCAATGAGCGGCAGAAGTTTTTTCTTATCTATGAGGTCCACCTTGTTGAGGACAAGAATGGCCGGACAGGCAACACGAGCAAGCCAGGCTGCAAAGTCCCTGTCTCTCTCTTCCTTGGTCTTTTCAGGGACTGGCAGAGAGACATCTATGAGGAACAACACCACATCAACCTCGGTGAGACTGTCCATGGCAATCCGCATCATTTCCCGATTCAGGGGCTCGCGTGAGGTATGCAGCCCAGGGGTGTCAAGCAGGAGGATCTGATAGTCAGTGTGATTGACTATACCCATTATGCGATTACGAGTGGT
>JAUYSF010000267.1 GCA_030696435.1 Desulfoprunum sp.
TGCCAGGAAACGACCTCCCCGAAAAAGGCGATCTCAAAAAGACCAAGGGGCTTTAGAAACGCCACAGATATCTCCAGAAGAAACGGCTGTGGTTGCAACAGAAGGAGTTGCAGAGGAGAAAGAGGTTCAGGAGGCCACTTCTTCCCCTCAGGAGAACAAGAAAGGAGGTACTGGTCGCCGATCGCGGAGGGGAAAAAGATCCCAGCGTCGAGACGAGAATAGGACATCAGGGCCGGAAGCAAAGGCTACAGAGATAAATGAAGATGTGGAGCAGGAGGGGCGACGGAAAAGAACGGATTCTCGATCTTCAGCTTTTGCTAGGGCTGAGGGGTTTGATGATGAGGGAGAAGCTGAAGATTTTGCAGGATTTGATGATGAGGATGAAGAATCCTTTCTCTCTGACGAGGTGCCTGAGCCGGAAAACGTCCCGAAGCCGGTTTGCAAGCTTCTGATCAATGCTGAAGAACCTGAGGAATGCCGCATTGCCCTACTCGAGGATGGCCGGCTCGAATCAATTCATGTCTCAACGGTCAACCGGGCGCAGACCAAAAACAATATTTATAAGGCCAGAATTGTCGCTATCGAACCTAATCTTCAGGCTGCTTTTGTTGATTATGGTACGGAGAAGAACGGGTTTTTGCCCTTCAGTGAGATCCACCCAGAATATTTTCGCCAGGATCTCAGCAGTGAGGTGTTGAAAAACGTCGAGGCTCAGAACTGGAAAAAACTCAGTATTTCTGATGTCGTGGAAAAGGGTCAGGAAATCCTTGTTCAGGTTGTGAAGGAAGAGGTGGGCAAAAAAGGGGCCAATATGACCACCTATCTTTCCCTGCCCGGGAGATGTGTGGTGCTGATGCCCGGCTCGGATTCTTCCGGGATATCCCGCAAGATTTCAGGCGAAGAGCGGAGATCACAGCTGCGGGATGCTCTGAACTCCATCGACATACCTGAGGGGATCGGCTGGATTGTCCGGACGGCAAGTGGGGATACAACCCAGGAGGCCCTCTCTCGTGACGTTACCTATCTCTTGCGACTCTGGGAAGAGATCAAGAAGAAAGGTCAGGAGCTTGAGGGTGTGGGGATGGTCTATGAAGACCAGCACAGTGTGCTCAGGTTCCTCCGCGAGCACTTCGATCCTTCCATCGAAGAGATTCTGGTAGATGACCGTACTGCCTTGGAACAGGTTAAGGCCTTTGTCGATTTGCTGCCAACCAAACAAAGGACGGTTAAGGTCCGTTTGCATAAGGGAGCTCGGCCGATATTCAATCAGTACAGTATCGAAGATCAGATTGAATCTATCTACCAGTCCAAGGTGAATCTGCCATCAGGAGGGTCGATAGTCATTGATCCGACCGAGGCGCTCGTAGCAATCGATGTCAACTCTGGATCGACCTCAAAAGGCAAGAATTTTGAGGCTTCAATCTTCCAGGCAAATATGGAAGCAGCCTCTGAGTTTGCCCGCCAGTTGCGTCTTCGGGATCTTGGTGGCCTGATTGTCGTTGATTTCATCGACATGCGCAGCAAAAAGAACATCCGTGACGTGGAGAGACAGGTTAAACTGTCAATGAAAAGGGATAAGGCCAAAGTTGACATCAGCCGGATCTCCAAATTTGGCCTTATGCAGATATCCAGGCAAAAACTCGGGGCCCCTATCGAGGCCGGCAATTATCGGATTTGTGAGCACTGTAAAGGACGTGGACTAGTGCGTTCGGTCGAGACCCTGGCTCTCTTTTATCTGCGCCGTATTCAGACCGGCGTCAGCCGTAAAAACGTGGTAGGGGTGGAATGCCATTTCCCTCTGGATGTCGCTCACTATCTCCTCAACAATAAGCGTCATGAGTTGCAAGATCTTGAAAACAGTTATCATGCCGAGATTGTTATTGTTGCAGAAACCTCCATGAGACCTGCGGATAACGAGATCATTTTCCATAGGGCAGAAAAAGAGATGGTGGCTAAAAATCAGGCTTGAGAAAAGGAACTATTTGGGGTATAAAGCCAACTCTTCACTGCACCAGTGGCTCAGCTGGATAGAGCAACGGACTACGAATCCGTAGGTCGGGGGTCCGAATCCCTCCTGGTGCACCAGTAAAATCAAGGGGTTAAGTCAATTTGGCTTAACCCCTTTTTGTTTTGGTTAGATGGGGATCGTTTCCACCCCGTGAGTTGTAGCGCGCCGCGAGGTTTGAAACCAAATAACGCAAGGTTTGAACCCAACTTTGCAAGCTCAACAACCGAGTCATTGATACTTCGTTCCAAACTTTGGAAGGTTCGTCTGATAGAGTAAATCGAAATCATCCAGTTTGGTTGCCGCCTTCATACCGAGTTCCCTCGAATGAATTACGTCTTCGAGTTCCTGTCATCCCATCCACCCTTTAAGGGTAATTTTATTTTCTGCAAAAAGTTTCAGGCATGATTTTACAACGTTGGCATCATAAAGGATATCCCTGTTATTAGAAATTTCCTCGAGCGCTAAGTCAATGCCAGGTGCTGGTCGATATGGGCGGTGGGAAGACATGGCTTCCACAACATCAGCCACAGCTATAATTCGTGCCTCTAAAAGGATGTCTTCGCCCGACAATCCCACAGGGTAGCCTTTGCCATTCA
>JAUYSF010000284.1 GCA_030696435.1 Desulfoprunum sp.
ATACCGTGAGACGGTGAAGCAGTTTAAGGGAGCCTGCGAAGTTGACGAGGATGATCTTGAAGATGTAGGCACTCTTCCATCACAGCAACCGCAATCCCTGCCGGCAAATGTCGTTCTGTTTCGTCAGAAGAACAGGCAGGAGGTGGCGAAATGACCACCATCTCAGAAGAACAGAAGTGGCAGGAGTTGAGACCGGACATGTATGAGGAGTTGGCCAGGATCAAGGCCGATCAGGAAATGATTGTCGAGGCCCGCAACCGTTTCATGAACGGCAAGGCAACAAAGGAACAGATTTTCCTCGCCCTCAATGCCGCCACGACGAACATGGTCATCTACCGTGAGCTGTACGAGAAGAATATCCGAATAGTGGTCGAACTTTATGAGATCAAGGGGGGACTGGAGAAACTCAAAAAATCCACTAAACAGTTAATAGAGCGAAGAAAAACACGAAAACCAGAGGCCTCTGTCGTGCCACCTCCGAAGAATATCATCTCATTTCCTCTGCAGGGCAGGAAAGAGGTGAGGATATGAACACTCAAAAACACGGCCATAGCCAAAATGAGATCAAAGGCTCCAAGCATTCGCAGGAATCAAACGTCTATCTAATTAAAAACAATGGAGAAAAATAATGTTTGCATCTGATGATATGAAATCGACCAACAGGGCAGTGTTTAACGGTGATCAGATTGAATGTATCAATTTTGACCTTGAAACCCTCGATAACGCAAGAAAAACATGCATGGCGATAAGCAAGACATTGGAGATTATTCAGACCCTACAGACCCGTGTGTCCACGAGAGAAGAACGGTTTTATGGGAACTCCGAAATAGAAGAATTCGCCAATGGCCACTATGTAGTTAGTGGTCTGGCAGCTGCCCTCGTTCTTGTTACAACCGCTATTTCTAATGCAGAAGAAAACATTGCCGGTTTTTTCGAGGACAACCTGCTTGCCCAAGGGGAAGACCAAAAATCCTACAAATACCTCTATAAACGAGGCCAAAAGGGTCAGGATCTGGAAAAACTCCCGATGGGCGATTTCTTCTGATTTTGCGGCCGGGCAAGCCAAGTGAAGCGGACCTGTGGCGCAAAACCATATATGTGCATTCAGACCAGGAGAATCACAATGAATACCGACAACTCTGGACAGCCTGAAAAAAAGACCGTGGTCTGGCCGAGGCAGTCAATCAGTGAAAAAGCGGTCGAGGTCCATGGGGCTGCTGTGCGATTGGTCGCCACCCGGACGGCTCTCGAAAAAGCGGGTGTTTCAAATGGCGAAGATGAAAGCATTTCGGCTGCGATCAGATATCTGGAGGACTACCACGAGATCCTTTCCGGCCTGAGTGAAGAACCTTCAGACCTGGTTAACCTTTGGCTGAAGATCCACCTGCCGGTTTTCGTCTGAGGGTCGGCTTTTCCGACTCTCTTTCAAGTCGCGGGGCGTCCCCGCGATCCGTTGCCCGGCCGGACTTTTCGTCCGCTTCCATTCACCGGGCAACGGGTTTTTTCTCGCCACATTGGAGGTCTACAAAAAAGAAAACAGGCTGCCGTTGATGTCGGTGTTTTCCCCAGGGTTGTCACTCAATTGTTACCTGACTCAGACCAGTCCGGCACCAACTTAGCCCAGGGCGCTATCCCCATCATTAGGATAACATTCAACCCTTTCAGTCAACATAGTTGTCGATCTAATCAACTGCCTAAACATTCACAATAGCTTCACAAAAGAAAACGGCCACTTAGAAAATTGATTTCTAAGTGGCCGTTTTTACTGGTGGACGAGGTGGGATTCGGACCCACGACCTTCGGCTTCGGAGGCCGACACTCTATCCAGCTGAGCTACCCGTCCATTCTTTGCGGAGATAGTATTTCAATCCGGCAGAATTACCCTAAGGCGCTCCCGAACCGGCACCATAGTACCATAAAAATTGGCCTTGGCAATAATTATTCTCTCCAGCCATTGGTGGAGAAATATCCCAAAAATTGCTGCATCCGGCGGGTAATAATAGCACAACTCCTGCTTCATTTCTCCTCTTCCGAAGGATCTGCCGCACGAGTGAGCAGATAGTCCTCCCATTCCAGCGGCAGCATGGTCTTCTTCCGATTATTGCAGTCCTTGCAACTGGGAACGAGATTCTCCTTCGTGCTCCGACCTCCTCGGGTAAGCGGCACCAGATGGTCCATGGTCAGCTCCTTGTGCGGCACCTTCTGACCGCAGTAGTGACAGAGCCCCGATGCGGTTTTCCTCTGCCACCATCTGCTCTTGCGCAGCTCACGGGCATTGGCCCTCTCGGTGCGCAACACATCTTCATCGACTCCATCAAAACCGAAAAAATCGATCATGGGGCCACCAATTCACCACAGAGAATCTTGCGTACTGCCCCAACCAGATAGAGAGAGCCGGCCACGACGATGAGGTCTTGGGGACCAGCCATTTTCTCGGCCCTCTGCACGGCCTCGGCAATCTCTGCGACACACAGGGCCTTCGTTTGTTCCACAGGACCAAGACAGGCCAGGAGTTGTTCCGGAGAGGCAGAGCGCTCGCCCGCGGGCCGCGTCAAAATCAGTGTATCGACAATGGACGCAATATAACTGAGGGCCAGACTGATATCCTTGTCCGCCATTGCACCCCAGACGCAGATCAGCCTCCGGCCCCTGAATTCGTCCGAAAGGGCTTCCGCCAGATTTTTGACACCATCTGGATTATGGGCACCATCGAGGAGATAGTGCCGGCATTCGACCTCGCCGCCCTCGGCTTCAGCCACCGGTCTCCGGGTCTGAGTCTCAAGGCAGAGATACTCCATTCTTCCCGGCCAGCTTACGGCTTGGAGGCCTTCGCGGATAGCAACAGCATCGCAGCGATAGCCGTATGCCCCCAGGAGGGTGGCCGCCGCTATGGCGACAGCACTGTTCTGCCGCTGATACCGCCCCTTCAAGGCACATCTGAGACCGGAGAGGTCACCGGAAATCGGCGGACAGATCCCCTGCCAACGCCAGCCTTCCTGGCCTTCTTCAGAAAAGTCAAAATTCCGTCCAAGGAGATAGAGCGGCGCCCGACGTTCCCGACAGACCTGTTCGATGACCGCAGCGGCCTCCGGTGCCACGGCGCTCGAAATCACCGGGACCCGCTCCTTAATAATACCCGCCTTCTCCCCGGCAACGGCGCTCAGCGTCGTGCCGAGGTAGGCCTCATGGTCCATGCTGATGCTGGTGATGATCGACACCAGCGGCGTGATCACGTTTGTTGCATCGAGTCTGCCGCCCAGGCCGGTCTCCATGATGGCCAGATCCAGATCACTTTCGGCGAACCAGAGCAGGGCCAGGGCTGTGCAAAATTCAAAATAGGTGATTTTCTCCGGTTCAAGGATTGTGCGAATTCGCGTGGCAAGACCGCTGAACTCCTCCTGACTGATAAAGCGATCGCCCATCCGGAAACGCTCCCGCACATCACTCAGGTGGGGCGAGGTATAGAGCCCGACCCGGTAGCCCGCCTTGGCGAGAATCGTAAAAAGAGTGGCGCTTATCGAGCCCTTGCCGTTGGTGCCGGCTACGTGGACAAACCTGAGAGTTTTTTCCGGACTGCCGACCCGATCCAAAAAGGCCTGCATCGAGTCGAGCCCGAGTTTTATCTTGTGGACCTGCAGATCATTGAGATAGGCCAAGGCCTCGTGATAGTTCATAAGAGAATGCCATATGGAGGAGTGAGATCTCCGATGGAAGTGCAAGGGGCTCAAGCCTTTTCAGCGCTTCGACCGCAGAATCCTTAAAGAATGGTCAGTTTGGCATAGTCAAGGTGCAGGGTCTTCAGGCCATGCCGGTCAAAAATTACATCGAGAGAGCGTGGGGCCGACAATCTGGTCACTGTCCCTTCACCGAAAAACGGATGGATGACCCTGCTCCCTTTGGCAAAATCCGTCAAAGCAAGTTGCTGCTTCTTTTCACGGTGCACAGGAGCCTGAACCTGAGGAGCAACCGGGACATAGGCATAATCCTGCCGCCCGCCCCCCTCCTCGGCCAGTCGTTCATAATAATCGGGCGCCAGTTCCGCCAGAAACGGCGACATGCCGACCCGTTTAAACTGCCGGTCCGGCGTCATCAGCTCTTTGGGATAACAGAGATACAGGTGCTTTTTTGCCCTCGTTGCCGCCACATAGAGCAGTCGCCTTTCCTCTTCCCACCCTTCGCCCTGGACCGCCGCGGCATGGGGAAATCGCCCCTCCGCAAGACCAATGACAAACACTGCCTCAAACTCCAGGCCTTTAGCGGAGTGGATCGTCGAGAGAATAAGCCGCTCCCGCTGTCCCCTCGGGATATGTTGGTCAGTCTCCGGCGGATCGAGGGCGGTATCGTCGATAAAGGACTGCAGGTCCTGGTAGCCGGCCATGATGCTCTTCAATTGATCGAGGTCCTTCTGGCGTTTCGGGTGGTCATCGGCAAAGAGCTGTTCGAAAATGGGCTGGTAATAGGCCAAAACATTGTCATACAACTCCGCCGGACTGTATCCCTTATCGCGCAAATCCTCGAAGAGCCCAGTCAGGCGGGCAAAGCCTTCCTGCCAGGTCTTGCCCGCCGCATACTCGGCCAGGGCCTGAAAAGGATCGCCGGAGCCGGTTATTACCGCGGTGATCTTCTGGGCGGTCTTGGGACCGACCTTGTCGATCTGCAGCAGGATTCGGTGCCAGCTCAGGGTATCACCGGGGTTGGTCAGCACCCGCATATAGGAAAGGACATCCTTCATATGGGCGGATTCGGTCAGTTTCAGCCCGCCTCGTTTCTCAAAATCAAGGCCCTCCGCCCCAAGTTCAAGTTCAAGCTTGTAGGAATGAAAACCGGAGCGGAAGAGGACGGCAATCTCCTCGATCTCTATGCCACTTTGCCGCAACTGGCGGATCTTTTTGACCACAAAGCGGGCCTCATCCCGTTCATCACGACCGGCAAAGAGCAGAGGCCGGTGGCCACCCTCGGTCTTGGAAAACAGGGTTTTGGTATATTTCTCAGCGGCATTGCGAATAATATCGTTGGTGAACGAGAGGATCGGCTGGGTGGAGCGATAATTCTCTTCGAGTTTAATGATCCGCGTATTCGTAAATATCTTCGGAAAGCGCATGATATTAAAAAAATCAGCCCCCCGGAAGGAATAGATCGACTGGGAATCGTCGCCCACCACCATGACATTCTCATGGGTGAAGGCGGTCAGCCGGACAATATCGGCCTGAATGAGATTGGTGTCCTGGTATTCATCCACCATGATGTGGGAGTACCGGTCGGAAATTGCCTTGCGTACCTCGGGCGATTCCTGCAGCAGCCGCTTCCAGTTCACCAGGAGATCATCATAATCCATGAGACCGTTATCAAACTTAAAATCCCGGTAGTGCTTCTGCAGACTGAGGATGTCATCGAGAAATTCACTCAAGTGGGCATAGTGCTGATAGACCAGATCATCGATTTCCATCGATTTATTGACGGCCCCACTGATCATGTTGATCAAGGCTCTTTTGGAGGGGAATTGCTTGGAGCCGCCGCTCAAACCCAGGGAAGTTTTGAGTAGGTTGATGATGCCTTCGGCATCGGCCCGGTCAATGATAGTAAAGTTTGAGCCGAAGCCGAGACAGGAACCATAGCGCCTGAGGAGCATATTGGCCGTACCGTGAAAGGTACCGCCGACCACCCGGTTACAGGAATCGTTGAGCAGGCGTCCGGCCCGCCAGAGCATTTCCTGGGAGGCCTTGCGGGTAAAGGTGAGGAGGAGGATATTCTCGGGGGCGACTCCTTGCTGCATGAGATGGGCGACGCGATAGACCAAGGTCCTGGTCTTGCCGCTGCCGGCCCCGGCGATGACCAGCACCGGCCCTTCAGTTGTGGTTACCGCCTGGTACTGGGCCTCATTCAGTTCGTCCAGATTAACGGTCGCGGGTGATACATCTCTGTTTGCAGGGGTCGGTTCATTTTTCATGGGCGCTACTGTAACACAGTGTTTTCGGCCCTGCAACGTTGGTTGACAATATGCAGAATGCGGGTATAGTAGCCAGCTGGAAGCGGCGCTGACCTCAGCATGTCAGTGTTTCATCGTTCACAGCTCTCTCCGGTGCAGCCATGACCTCGAACACCTTTGAATCGCTTTTTACCCGTGACACCCTGCGGCACCTCTTCCCCAAGGAACGCGCAGATGATTTTTTCGACGCCCTCTTCGGCGATGCCGGCGAAGGAGCCTACGATATCGAACTAGCTTACCGAGGGACTAAGGGAGACCAGCTTGTCATGGAACTACTCCTGCACGAACGACCGGGCCGCTGCCTGGCCTGCAATCTCACCCAAGGTCTGCCCCAGGTCTTCTCCCGCCATCCCGTTATCAATATCAACGGGCTCGTCAAAGAAATAGAGCAGCTCCTCGGTGCCGGGACAACCTGTAAAGACTGGTCGCTGGGCTATACCGAACAAAAGAGCCGGTCGCTGCATTGTATTCCTCTCAAGATCACCCTGGGAAAAGACTGATTCCATTTCCAAATCAAGCGTTAACTTCGTCGGCTACGCGCTTGCCTTCTTGTTTCCCTCTTGATTTAAAAATGGAAGACACCCTGATTTCAGATATGCACAACAAAAAAGGCCGACTCCCAGAAGGAGTCGGCCTTTTTTGTTGCTGCTTTTTCTACAATCTACCTGACTGCCACCCGCGAACGACCTTCCGCCTTGGCATGGTAAAGGATATCATCGGTTCGTTCCAGCCACTGTCCAAGGCTCTCGCCCTCCTCTAATTGAGAAAGACCAATACTGATGCCCAGTTTGGTGTTTTTATCGGCCCAGACTTCCAGTTCATCGACGGCGACACAGAGTCTCTCGGCAAGAATCCGGGCGTTTTTCTGGTCGGTATCATCGAGGACCAACAGAAATTCATCGCCGCCCATCCGCACCAGCAGGTCGGTTGACCGCACCGCCACTTTCAAGACCTTTGCTACCGACTTAAGAACCTCGTCACCGGCCTGGTGACCGAGATTGTCATTGATATTCTTAAAACGGTCAAGATCCATGGAGATCATGGTCATGGGGCGTTTATAACGCTTGGAACTCTCCATCATGCCCCTGATCCGTTCATCAAAGACCCGGCGAT
>JAUYSF010000323.1 GCA_030696435.1 Desulfoprunum sp.
TGGCAATGGCGGCAGTTCATACGATTAACCCTGAATAATCCGACTGAAGAAACGGATATGACAAGTCACGGTTTGAGATATCCGACACCGGCAACGGCCAACTGATCGAAATCAACGGATCATCAAAACGCACTCCTCCCTCTGATTCAGGCGAGTAGCCGGCGGTATGAAGGTACAACAGTTCGCTTTCCGGCTCCAACACCTGAAAACCATGTGCACATCCTTCAGGAATCACAACCATATTGCAATTTTCTCTGCTTAATTCAACAGCATGCCATTGCAAGTAAGTAGCTGAGTCCTTCCGCAGATCTACTGCAACATCCCATACCTTTCCTTTTATGCAGCGGATCATTTTCATCTCTGCATGGGGTGCAAGCTGAAAATGCATGCCACGTATGGCTCCAACCGAAGAGGTGTGCGCTAGATTTATTTGTTCGATCCTGCGACCACCAACTATCGACGCCAGCTCATGCCGGCAAAAAGCCCGGTAGAAATGACCCCGTTCATCACGATACGGGGCGGTTTCAACGATCAATACCCCTGAAATATTGGTCAGAATGCTTTTCATTCGGCGGTCCAACTCAATCCTTTTTCCGACGCGGTTTCAACAAATGCAGATAATTGCTGTCGACTGAGAATCCTGCTGTTTTTAATATATTCGCTGTACCATGCAGCGGTGGCAGAAAGTCCATCCGCCAATGACCAGACTGGCTGCCAGGCCAGCAGTTTTTTTGCCTTGGAGTTGTCCAGATAAAGAAAACTTGCCTCATGGGGCTGGATTTTTTGAATCTTATGCCAGCTAATTTGTGGCCAATAGTTCTTCAGATCTGTCAGAACCTCTGCGACTGTCCGGTTTGCCTCCTGTTCCGGTCCGAAATTCCATGCATCTGCAAATTCAGATCGTCCTTCAATCAGTTTTTGACCCAACAAGAGGTAACTACTGAGACACTCAAGCACATGTTGCCACGGCCTTGTCGCCAAAGGAGAACGTATTTCCAGTGAACTGCCTGACTGAACAGAACGTACCAGGTCGGGTATCAATCGATCTGCCGACCAATCGCCCCCGCCGATCACATTCCCAGCACGTGCTGTAGCCAGAAGCGGACCGGAAAGAGTATTAAAAAACGATTTTCGATAGCTGTCTACGACCAATTCTGTTGCTGCCTTGGAAGCACTGTAGGGGTCGTGACCGCCAAGGCGGTCTGTTTCTCGATATCCCCATGGCCATTCATTATTTTCATAAACTTTATCTGTTGTAATAACCAAAATTGCCCTAACACCTTTTGTGTTTCGGCAGGCTTCAAGCAGATTTGCCGTACCGATTACATTGGTCGACCATGTCTCCAAGGGAGCTTGGTATGAGCGCCGCACCAGCGGTTGGGCAGCAAGATGAAAAACAATCTCCGGTTTTGTGCGATCAAGACATTCCTCTACAGCAGTACTATCGCGGATATCAATCCGATCTTCCTGCATGTCCAATTTCAACAAATCCCAATGATTGGGATTTGTATCGGGCGCAAGGGCCAGCCCGCAGACGTTGGCCCCTAACTCCTGTAGCCAAAGCGTAAGCCAGCTTCCCTTAAATCCGGTATGACCGGTAACAAGTATGCGCCGGTTATGATAAATATTGCCAAACTGCTGCATTACCAGACCTTCCAAGGGGCAGTCCCCTTGCCCCAAAGTTCTTCAAGATAATTCTTCTCACGTAATGTATCCATCGGCTGCCAAAAACCATTATGGATGAATGCCTGCAATTCGCCCATTTCGGCAAGCTTGACAATTGGTTCGCCCTCCCAACTGCTCGAATCACCCAGAATCAGGTCCAGACATTTGGGCGAGAGCACAAAAAAGCCACCATTAATAAGACCTCCGTCACCGCGTGGTTTTTCGGTAAATCCGGCAACCAAATTACCATCGAGCGTGATCGCTCCATACCGGCCAGGAGGTTGCACAGCTGCAATAGTTGCCATCTTCCCATGTTCTTTATGGTAGGCAATCTCGGCTGAAATATTGATATCGGCAACACCATCCCCATAGGTAAAACAAAAGGCCTCTTCGCCCTCAAGATAACTTGCAACCCGTTTAAGACGACCACCGGTCAGTGTATCCTCACCGGTATCCACCAAGGTCACCCGCCATGGTTCCGCATGTTTTTCGTGCACTTCCATTCGATTATTGCCCATATCAAAAGTGACATCCGACATATGCAGGAAATAATTCGCGAAGTATTCCTTGATAATATACCCTTTATAACCGCAGCAGATTACAAATTCATTCACCCCGTGCGCCGAATACATCTTCATAATATGCCAGAGAATCGGTTTACCACCCACCTCAATCATGGGTTTCGGTTTGAGATGAGTTTCTTCACTGATCCGGGTTCCTAACCCTCCAGCCAAGATGACTGCTTTCATTTTTTCCCCTCACACCATTTGCCGAACATTTCCCCATATGCCGCCTCGACCCTGCCGACGAAGCCGGCTTCATCCATCAGCGGGCCCGACTCCATTTCTCCTCGAAGACCCGCCCGTAACTTTTCAAGGCGAGGCAAATCCATTGCCAACGACACCGCTCTTTCTATATATTCCTCTTCAGTCCAGGCTATCCATTCCCCATGACCAACCCCCTCCAGGATACTGGCGCCCAGACGGCCTGCACTCACACGACCGGCCAGCGTCACAAACGGCACGCCCATGTACAGATTCTCAAACAATGTCGTCCCGGAGTTGTGTGGAAAACAATCAAGTCCTATATCCATCGCCCGCAAAACATCCCACGGAGGGCTGTTGCAACCGATCTCCAGGCGTTCTTCTTCGATCCCCTGCGCGGTAAACTTCTCTAACATCAGGGACCGCATCTTCGAATCCTTAAAATTCCCACTGTTGATCACCAGGTGTGATCCGGCAACCCGTTTTAAAATCTCAGACCACACACGTATCGTCAAATGGTTGATCCTGACTGCACGGGTCAGCGTCCCGAAAGTAACATAGCCCCGTTGTCGCGCAGGCAGAGGACTCACCTCTCCCATTCCTTCTGCAGGACGATAGGCACAGGATGGTGTGGTCAGACGCCACGGGGTCTCGGCAAACAACCCTTCACTGCCCTCGGGCACAATGGTTGCATCCGTCAGGAAATAATCGATCGCGGTCAGACCCGTCGTGTATCCGTATCCCATCCAGGAAACAGATACCGGCGCCGGTTTGCGGGCAAACACCCCTAATCTGTTCTTGGCCGTATGACCGGACAACTCCACCAGGATATCTATCGCATCAGACCTGATTCGCTCGGCAAGCTCGGTATCCGTCATCCCCACCGTAGGGATCCAATGGTCCGCTTTCTCTTTGTATCTTGCCGTCACTGTGTCTTCTACCATAATCTCGGCGTAGGCATAGAGTTCAACCGCCTCCTTGTTATGGTGCGCAAACAAAGGCTCCAGAAAATGGCGCACTGAATGCTTATTGTAGTCGCCGGATACATAACCGACCTTCAGACGGCGATTCTTCTCCTTCCTGTTGGCGTGGGGCCGCCAGTCTTTCTGCAGGGGAAGGCCGAATCGGGCGTTATACCTCTTGTATTCTTCATATATCTCCTCGCTGGTCTTATCCGGATGATAATTCATCAGAAACAAAAGGTTGCTTATCGCATTTTCGTAATCAGGTTTAAGCTCCAACGCACTGCGAAAACTATTTTCAGCTTCGAAGAAGCTTCCTTTTATATTTAATATGCTGCCTAGATTGCTATAAGCTTCTGCATAGTTCGGATTAAGTTGCAACGCACGGTTATAGCTTTTTTCGGCTTCTTCGATCAATCCTTGTTCCTTGAGACAAACCCCCAGATTATTGTGGGCCTCGGTAAAATGAGGATTGATCTCAAGAGCCCGACGCAAACATGCCTCTGATTCAGCAAGACTCCCTCGAAGCCTCAGGGTATTCCCCAAATTATAATGCACCTCAGCAAAATTCGGTTTTAATTTCAAAGCATTTCTATAACAATCTTCTGCATCGACAAGGTTCCCTTGATCCTTTAGAATATTTCCAAGATTGCTATATGCGATGACGAAATCAGGTTTCTGTTTCAAGGCCAGACGGTAGTGTTCTTGTGCTTCCATCAAACGGCCTTGCCCTTTAAGGAGGTTTCCCAGATCGTTATACGCTTCGGCAAATCCCGATTCAAGCTTTATGGCTAAACGCAAACTGCTCTCGGCCTCGGCAATTCTTCCCAGTGCATTGAGGGTATTCCCCAGATTATGATACGCCTCAACATATGCAGGATTAAGCTCTAATGCCCGACGATAGCAAGCCTCGGCCTCATCGTACTTCTCTTGATCTTGGTAGGAAATCCCCAAATTATAATGTGTTCCATAATCATGAGGCAGCAGAACCACAGCCTGTTTCATTGCCAATAATGCCTCTACAGCTCGCCCCTGTTGTTTAAGTATTGGTCCCAAAACCTTCCAGGCAAAGCCATGCTCAGGAAACCGCCTTGCCATTGAGCGGGCTAGAGTTTCGGCTTCCTCATAACGACCTTGCGTAAAAAAGGCTGCCAACTTCTCGATCTCATCGGCTCTTGGCTCGGAAGCTCTTTGTCTGCTACTGGATGCCTTCTTCGGTCGTTTCTGGCGATTATTCTTTTTGGTGTCTTCTCTTGTACATTCCTTTTCTGCCAGGTCTGATTGCCCAACAGATGTGTTGTCCGGTAATGCCGCCAGCCGTGTCGACAAGGCATCCACCTCCGCCCCCTGCAAACCTGAGCCTTTGGCAACCTCAAGTATTTGACGTGCAGAGTCAATTCGCCCGGCCTGAGCCAGTGCATCAATATAATGCAGCCAATACGCTCCATCCTCCGGATTTGCATCGAGTG
>JAUYSF010000349.1 GCA_030696435.1 Desulfoprunum sp.
TCCTGGCTTGGCTGCCCTGTAATTCCATATCCAAAGCAAGATGAGAACGCGAAGGCAAGCGAGCAGCGACGAGACAGGACGTACACATACGGCAAGGAGCTATAGTGGACACACATGTTCAATTTCCATTGAGGAGGATGCGCAAATTGGCTACTATGTCTGTATATACCTTTTTTATGGATGCTGTTCAGGTGGCACATTCGTCACGCAGCCAACCATATCAGATAAAAACCCATCGGAGAAAACTTGAAACGATTTCTTTCCCATCCATCGCGCATTGCCCTGCTCCTTTTTTTCTGCCTCGCTCTTTCCCCCCTGCTCTCCCACGCCGCAGAAAATAAAACCTGGGTACATGAGGTTCGCATAGGGCTGCTGGACCATGATACAGACAACCTATGGAGCGGTTCTTCGCGGGAAGCCGGTGTCGATGTGAACGCCGAACTCATTTTCACTCCGAAGTATGAACTCTGGCATGGGCGTATTCGGCCGAATCTTGGCCTTTCCGTCAACAGCCAGGGTGATACCAGCAAAGTGTACGCCGGCGGTGTCTGGCAATTTCTCTGGAAGAATGGCTTTATTCTTGACCTCGGAGCAGGACTGGCAGTGCATGACGGTGAAATCGAGAATCCAGAGGCCGTCGATAAGAAGAAACTGGGCAGCAGGATACTGCTGCACTTTGCGGTGGAATTAGGTTACTCTTTGTCAGCACACAGCCGGGTCTTCCTGATGTCCGACCACATCTCCAACGGCTATACGGCCGATCCAAATGAGGGCCTGGACACGGTCGGAATCCGCTACGGCTATCTGTTCTGATCCGTAAAAGAATCCACTTTCCTTTTTTCCTACAAACTGGGGGGATGCCCTCCTTCTACCACTTCCATGGCAGCAGCATGGGAACCTGTCGCTGGTAGGTTCGATAGATATCACCATACTCCACCACCAGTTTGCGTTCCTCTAGTATGGTGCCAATAATCAGATAGGCACTGAGAAGCGCGACAGGAAGCCGGTTACCGATCGGGCGACCATAAGGCTGTGCTCCGAGCACCAGAGAATCCACAACAGGCTCAGGAGAAGAAGGCTCATCGCATTACCCCTCAACGAATGGATACTGCAAAACGAAAAGATCGCCGTCTATCCACTGCCCTTCTTCCCGGCGGATACCGTGTTGACGATGACTCAGTATTTCCCAGCCATTCTCTCGAGCCAGCCTCTCGATATAGGCCTGGGATTGGGCATAGCGGCCCGAGGGTCGCAGGCAATAGTCCTGCTCCTCTGAACAGCGCTCAACCGAAAAGGCCAACATGGCTCCAGGCACGGCACACCGTCCCAGCCCGACGAAGATCCTGTCGAGACGGCCAATATAGATAAAGACATCGGTGGCAATAAACAGATCGTAGGTTCTGTGACACGCCGTAATAAATAATTCAATATCCTCTCGTTCCAACAGGTCATAGAGCCCTTTTCCCTCGGCCTTTGCCAACATTTTGGCGGAGACATCAAGTCCGTGCAATTCACGTGACATCGGCCGAAAGACCTCCCCTGCCAGACCAGTTCCACAGCCAAGATCCAGGCTGCAGGCAAATGTTCTGCCCTGAGGGAGCAGGGCCGCGACCATCTCTCCCAGGGCCTTGGGTACAGCATACTGAAGGCTTCCCGTTAAATGCCGGTCAAAACGCCAGGCATAGGCATCAAAGGTCTCTTCGACATACGGTCGTGGCGCAGCCTCTGTCGTCTCACCAGTCAGGGCCGCCAGCATATGTTCTGCCAGGGTATGTCCCGGCTCAAGACCGAGGATCTTCTGCAAGAGCGGAATGGTTTCTTCGGTCTTACCCTGACAATTATACATACCCGCAAGATTATACAAAGCTCCAACATGATCGGGTTCAAAACTCAAGGCCATGCGGAAACAGTCCATGGCCTCCCCGTTGTTTCCTTGCTCACTGCAGATCACTCCCAGATTATTGAGGGCCAGTGGATACTCGGGCTCAAACTGGAGGGCCTGGCGAATATAGTGTTCGCCTTCAGATACCTGGCCCTGCCGATGCAGAATCTTGCCCAGATTGTTCAGAGCCTTGGCATTGGCCGGTTCAAGCTCCAGGGCCTTACGGTAAGAGGAAATGGCCGCGGGAATATTTCCCTGTTCTTCATGAACCGCACCCAGGTTAAGATGCAGCAACGGATCATCCGGCGTTTCCTGCAAGGCCTGCCGGCAGCACTGTATTGCCTCCTCAAAACGCCGGAGTTCCCGGTACAGCAAGGCAAGATTGCCCAGCACCCGGGGATGCCCCGGCAGATGCTGCAACAACTGAAAATATCTGTCTTCCGCCTCTCCATAGCGTTTATTCTGATGCAGTTGCACTGCTTCAAAAAAAAGGGTCTGCGGATCAGTCTCTCCTGATCGCCCCTCCTCCTGCCCATCTATCGTTCCTGCCATATTTCAACCTTACCCATTTTTTTCTGCCAAGAGATCTCATTGTCTTACCGTTGTCAAACGGTATGCACTATGTCCTATTTTGCCGCTTTTATCAAGCTGGCCCGGCCCCTGAATCTGCCCACAGGGGCTGCCTTGAATCGTCCTCGTGGTTTCGTTTAATTTTTATTTTAGTTTCATGTGAAATTTTCTTCTATTTCACTTGAACTCTTTTTCGAAGCGTATTAAACAGAGATGGCAGCTGAAACAGAGCCAGAGATATGTGAGGATCCTTCCGGCAGAAAACCGTTGCGTTCCCTTTTCTTACAGCAAACTTCGTGAGCAGGCATTACCGAATCTTTCCCCTTTCAACACAAGGAAACATCCCATGGTGACACACTTCTCGAATGCCCTGCAAACCGACGGAAAACGCACATTTGAAACCGAGGTTCTGGTTATCGGTGGTGGCGTCACTGGTGCGGGTATCATGCGGGATCTGGCCCTGCGCGGCATTCACAGCCTGCTGATCGATAAAAAAGATCTGTGCGCCGGGGCCTCAGGCGGCAATCACGGCCTGCTGCATTCGGGTGCCAGATATGTCCTGAGCGATCCCCAATCGGCGAGTGAATGCCGCGAGGAAAGCGATAGCCTCAAACGCCTGGCCTCGCAATGCATCGACAACACCGGCGGCCTGTTCATCGGTGTCGAGGGTGACGACGAGATGTTTGCCGAACAGTTTCCCGGACTCTGTCAGGCCACAGGCATTTCCTGTACCGAGATCTCGCCGGCTGAGGCCAGAGAGCTCGAACCCGAGCTCTCCGCCAAAACCCGCAACGCCTTCCTGGTCCCCGACGCCACGATCGACCCCTTCCGCCTGGCCCTCGAAAATGTGGCCCACGCCCGAGCCATCAATAACAGCCTCTACCGACCGCATACCGAAATCATCTCTTTTGACATTAAGGACGGCATCATCAGGGCCGCTCTCTGCCGGGACAACCGGTCGGGAGAGGAGGTGCGCATTCTGGCAAATCAGTACATCAACGCCGGCGGGGCCTGGGCCATGAATATCGCCCGGCTGGCCGGCTGCCGGGACGTTCACCTACTCTATTCCAAGGGAACACTACTGGTCACCCATGACCGTATGACGGCCCGGGTCATCAACCGCCTGCGCCCTCCGAGCGACGGCGACATCCTCGTTCCCGGCGGTACGGTCTCGGTGCTCGGCACCACTTCGCTGCGAACCGAGAGCCTTGAGAGGGTGTTGCCGACTGTCGACGAGGTCAACCGCAATATCGAAGAGGCCGCGGCCATGCTCCCGGCCCTGGCGCATACCCGCTACATCCGGGCCTTTTCTCGGGTCCGGCCGCTGCTGCAATCGGTGGGCGACACCGATGACCGTAGCGCCACCCGCGGTTTTGCCCTGCTCGATCACAGGTCCCAGAATCTTGAAAATTTCTGCACCATTACCGGCGGCAAACTGACCACCTACCGGCTGATGGCCGAAAAAACCGCTGATCTCGTCGCCGGCAGGATGGACAACACCACACCCTGTCGAACCGGCCTCGCCCCCCTGCCCAGCGGTGAGGCCTGCCGCTGGACCGAGCCCGGCGCCTCTCCCAAGTATTGGTATCAAGCCCACAATGCCGAAGACACCATTCTCTGTGAATGCGAGATGGTGCCCCAGTCGGCCATCGACCAGATCATCCACTGCGCTCCGGGGGTAGAAGAAGAGATGACACTTGAGGCCATCGCGTTGCGCTCACGGGCCGGTAAGGGGCCCTGCCAGGGTTCCTTCTGCGGCATCCGCATCGCCTCGTACCTCTACGACCGCGGCTATTACCAGGACAGGACCGGCCTTATCCATATGCGCAACTTCTTCAACGAGCGATTCAAGGGACAACGGGCGGTAATCTGGGGTCAGCAGATGGCCCAGATGGAATTGGCGGAGGCCCTGCACTGCGGCCTTCTCGGACTCGACTGTCTCGACGATGTCTGTCAGGACAACCCGGAAAACGTATGACTGGGTGGAGAACACGATGATACAGGAAGCACGACACTTTGAGACGGACCTGGCCGTCATTGGCTCCGGTCTCGCCGGATTCGCGGCCAGCACCTTCGCCCTGAACCGCGGCATCCGCACCGCCCAGGCCGGCAATACCGGCGCGATCGCCTACACCACCGGCTATCTCGATCTCCTCGGCCGGGTCAATAACGAGGACATCTGCCCGGTGAACCCCTGGGAGGGCATCAGACAGCTGGCACAAAGCCAGCCCCGCCATCCCCTGGCCCGTGTGCCTGAAACCGACATCCGGGCAGCATTCCAGGAGTTCACCGCTTTTCTCAGCGATAGCGGCATTATCTACAACGCACCGGGCCCGCTCAACGCCACGGCCTTGACCCCGGCGGGAACTCTCAAGCCGACCCTGTGTGTCCCGGCCACCATGCAGGCCGGAGTCGATGCCCTGGCCCGCAAGGCCCGCTGCGTGATCGTCGATTTTAAAGGTCTCAGGGGCTTCAGCGCCCGTCAGGTTGTGGCCAATCTCAAGGATACATGGCCCGGACTGCGGGCCGAACGGGTCCTTTTTCCGGATATGGAACTGGGCGAGATCTACCCCGAAGTCATGGCCCGCGCCCTTGAGGTGCCGAGCCATCGCGAGGCCCTCGCCGAACGGATCAGGGGCGTTATTGACGATGCCGAGGTTATTGGCCTCCCGGCGGTCCTCGGCATGCACAACCCGGATCTGGTCATGGCCGAAATGCAGCGCCTCCTCGGTCTGCCGATCTTCGAGATCCCGACCATGCCGCCCTCGGTGCCCGGCATCCGTCTGCGCGAGATGTTCGAACAGGTCTTCCCCCAGAAGGGACTTGTCCTGATTCCCCAACAGAAGGTCGAATCAGTTGTCATCAAGGCGGATAGCCTCCAGCTCTCTCTCGCCGACAATTTCGGACCGGTAACCATTCAGGCCCGGGCGGTCATTCTGGCCACCGGCCGTTTTTTGAGCGGCGGGCTCACGGCGGCCTTCGACGGCATCCGGGAACCGCTCATCGGCCTGCCGGTGACCCAGACTGCGTCGCGGGAAGATTGGTACCACCTGCAGTATATGGATAAACGCGGTCACGAGGTACACCGGGCAGGGATCGAGGTCGATGAGAAATTCAGGCCCCTGGGCGAAAACGGTCTGCCGGTCAGCGAGAGGCTCTTTGCCGCCGGCTTGATCCTTGCACATCAGGACTGGATACGCGGACGCTGCGGTGCCGGTGTGGCCCTGGCCAGTGCCTACAAGGCGGTTGAGGCCGTCCAGGAAATGTTGCGCTGATTACCCCGGCCAAAGAAGCGGTGCAACCCTCCGGCACCATCGGATCAAAGGGCAGAAAGACTGAATCAAGAGGAATACACCATGTCGGAAGTGAGCATCCCCACCATCAATTTCAAGGCCAGGGCCATGGAGCTGCTGCCCCAAGGGGCAAGTTTTGAGGCCTGCCTGACCTGCGGTCTCTGTTCGTCGGGATGTCCCGCCTCAGGTCTTGAGAATATGGACCCGCGCAAATTCATCCGCATGGCCATGCTCGGCATGGACGAGGAGCTGTCGACCACCCCCTGGATCTGGCTCTGCACTCAGTGCAAACGCTGTCAGCATGTCTGCCCGATGAACATCGACATCTCCCAGCTGGTCTTTCTGGCCCGCGGCAACTGGCCCGACGAGAAGAAACCTGCCGGTATCGTCCGCTCCTGCCAGCTTGCCCGCTCGACCGACAGCACCAGCGCCATGGGTCTGCCGCTGCAGGATTTCGTCTTCGTGGTCGAGGATGTCCTGGCTGAGGTCCAGGAAACACAGCCGGCCTTCAAGGACATGGTTGCACCGATGGACAAGGCCGGGGCCTATTTCTTCGTCAACCAGAATTCCCGCGAGCCGATGAGCGAGCCCGACGAGATGGTGCCGCTATGGAAAATCCTGCATCTGGTCGGAGCCGACTGGACCTATTCCTCGAAGGGCTGGGCCGCTGAGAACTTCTGCATGTTCTCAGGCGATGAAGCGGCTTGGTACGAGGTGGTCAAGAAACGGGCCGATGCCGTTAACGCTCTGGGCTGTAAGGTCTGGCTCAACACGGAGTGCGGCCATTCCTACTACACCATGTGGAACGGCATCAAGCGTTTTGGCCTGGAAGCCAACTTCCAGCTCGAAAATCTTATCACGTGCTACGCCCGCTGGATACGAGAGGGCAAGCTGCCGGTCAACGCCGACTGGAACAGCACGGGCATCAAGTTCACGGTCCAGGATCCCTGCCAGATCATCCGCAAGGCCTATGGTGACGCCCTGGCCGAAGATATGCGTTTTGTCGTCAGGTCCCTGGTAGGCGACGAGAATTTCATCGACATGCAGCCGAACCGCAGCGCCAATTACTGCTGCGGTGGTGGTGGCGGTTTTCTGCAGGCCGGCATGACCGATCACCGGCGGGCTTACGGCAGGCGCAAGTTCGACCAGATCCAAGCCACCGGTGCAACCTATGTACTAACCCCCTGCCACAACTGCCACTCGCAGATGGAGGATATCGGCCATCACTTCGGCGGCAACTACCGGGTCGTCCATTTCTGGACCATCATCTGCCTCTCTTTAGGCATCCTCGGCGAAAATGAACGGACCTACCTCGGTCCCGACCTGGCAACTCTCGGCCTGTAATGCCATTTTCAAATCATTATGAGACCACCAAGGTGAGGCACATCGTAAGTAAACAAAGGCACCAATCCGATCTACCGGAATGGCGCCTTTGAACTTCAGCATCTTTTAATCTTACCGATCAGGCAGTAACCAGAAAATCGTTGGCCGTGATCGCAGGTTTCGTCGTCAGCGTGGCAAACTGGACGGCAACACCTTGGCCATTGCCGTCAGCGTCATAGAGAAGCGCTCCGGAAGATGTGTTATAGAGAAAGTAGTCATTTGCATCGCCGGCAATACCGGTTGTGCTGGATTTGAAATAAGCGGATAAAAGCGTCCCCTCAGTAACCAGAGAGGTGAAAATGCTTTTATCCACCTGGATTTTATCCAAGCCTGTCGTAAAATCACTAATAGAGTCTTTATTGGTTGTGGCATTCAAGGCCGTATCAAAGACAAAGAAGTTATTGCCTGCGCCACCGGCCAGAGTGTCGTTGCCCAGGCCACCATTCAGGATGTCGTTACCAGCTCCACCTGCCAGAGTGTTGCCACCGTTATTACCCTTAAGCGCATTATCAAGGGTATTGCCTGTGCCATCAATAGCCGCAACACCCGTAAGCGTGAGATTCTCCACATTGGCACTCAGGGTAAAAGTGACGGATGACTCCACATTATCAATGCCTTGGGTAATGATATTTTCGTATTCATCATAATACGAATCGTCTTCCTCAATTATCACATCTCCGGCACTATCCACCACGTAGTTATCGTAACCCATTGCACCATTCATGGTGTCGCTTCCGACACCACCGTTCAAAGTATTATTACCCGCATTGCCAAAGAGGATATTGTCAAGATTATTTCCTGTGCCATCGATGTCAGCGCCGTCCAAGAGGGTCAGGTTTTCCAAAGTGGCGCCCAGAGCGTAACTGATGAAGGACTCCACCGTGTCGATACCTTCGTTGGCGTCCTCGCTCACCACATCCCCCAGGCTGTCCACCACGTAGGTGTCGTTGTCCGTACCGCCATACATGACGTCATCGCCGCCTCCTCCTCTGAGATAGTCGCTTCCGACGCCACCATGTAACGTATTCGAGGCACTATTACCGATAATACAATTATCCAAATCATTGCCCGTGCCGTTTATGGACAAACTGCCCGTCAGAGTCAGGCTCTCTAGGTTTGCACCCAGAATATAGCTGAAAGAAGATTTGACCGTATCGATACCCTCGTTGACGTTCTCGCTCACTACATCCCCGGCGCTGTCCACCACATAGATGTCGTTACCCGTACCACCCACCAGAATGTCATTGCCCTCCCCTCCGTTGAGGGTATCGTTGCCTACTTCGCCTGTCAGGGTATTGTTGGCACTGTTGCCGATAATCTCATTATTCAATTCGTTGCCGGTACCGTTAATGGCAGAGGTGTCCGTCAAAACCAGATTCTCAAAGTTGGCGCTCAGGGTGTATGTGATGCTGGATTGAACCGTGTCGCTTCCTTCACCTGCATTCTCCGTAATAACATCTGTACTATCAATTACATAGATGTCGTTACCAATACCGCCTATCAAATGATCAGCACCTGCGCCACCATTCAGGGTATCGTTGCCGGCCCCTCCGGTCAGAGTGTTCACGCCACTGTTACCTGTGAGCACGTTAGCTAGGTCATTGCCCGTACCATTGAGGGCGGCAGTTCCTGTAAGGGTAAGGTTTTCCAAATTGGCACCAAGAACAAAATTATTGGAAGACTCGACTGTGTCAGTGCCTTCTCCGGTGTTCTCGGTTACATGATCCATGTTCTTCACTACGTAGGTGTCGTCACCAGTTCCGCCGTTGAGGAAGTCATCTCCCGAGCCGCCTGTCAGGATATTGTTGCCAGAGTTGCCTTTGATATAGTTCCGACGTAAGCCGTTGCCTGTCCCATTGATATCCGCTGAACCGGTGAGAGTCAGGCTCTCCACGAATGCACCCAAGGTGTAACTGACGGAGGAGTAAACCCAGTCGAAGCCGGACTTGAAATTTCCTCGTTCGATCACCACATCCCCAAAATTGTCCACCACGTAGGTATCGTTGCCATCTCCACCATCCATTGTATCGGCGCCTTCCAAACCATTAAGCCAATTACCGTTTGTATTGCCGATGATGGTATTGTTGAGACCATTGCCTGTGCCATTGCCGCTTGCACCCGTGAGAGTGAGATTCTCCACGTGGGCGCTCAGGGTATACGTGACGGAAGACTCGACCTTGTCGGTACCTTCGTTTGAGTTCTCGATCACCGCATCCCCCAAGCTGTCCACGATGTAGGTATCGTTGCCCGTACCGCCAAGCATGACGTCACCGCCAAGGCCGCCGTTGAGAAAGTCGTTGCCTGCAAGGCCGGTTAGGGTATTGTAACCGGCATTGCCATACATCATGTTTTCAAGGTCGTTACCCGTACCATTGAGGGCCGCGTTGCCCGTAAGAGACAGACCCTCTACGTTGACTCCCAGGATATAGGTTATACTGGATTGTACCGAATCTAAACCTCCATTCACGTTTTCAATTACAATATCGCCTGTGTTGTCAACTATATATCTGTCAGATCCGTCTCCTCCAGTTAGTGTGTCTGCACCTGCACCACCATCAAGGCGGTTATTGCCTGTATTGCCGATGAGAGTATTGTTGAGGTCATTGCCCGTACCATCAATGTTATTATACGCACCCATCAAAGTCAGGTTTTCAACATTAGCACCTAAAGAATATGTGATGCTGGATTGAACAGTATCGATTCCCTCTCCAATCACTTCCATGACAATATCTGTTAAATTATCAACGCGATAAGTATCATTTCCTGCTCCTCCCGTCAGGGTGTTCGCGCCACTGTTGCCGATAAGGATGTTATCAAGACTATTGCCCGTACCATTGATGGCGGATGTGCCCGTCAATGTCAGGTTTTCAACGTTCGCACCCAAAGTATAGGCAATGCCGGATTGAACTGTGTCGATGCCCTCGTCGGAATTCTCCGCTATAACATCCGTACCATCAACCACATAAATGTCGTCTCCCGTACCGCCAAACATCTGATCAGCACTTGAGCCACCGTTCAGGATATCGTTACCTGCACCGCCCGTCAGGATGTTTTCGCCGCTGTTACCGGTGAGCACGTTATCAAGACTATTGCCCGTACCATTGATGGCGGAGGTACCCATTAATGTCAGATTTTCAACGTTGACACTCAGGGCATAGGTTGCACTGGATTGTACTGAATCTATTCCTTCGTTCGCGTTTTCAGCAACGATATCGCCATCATTATCAGCAATGTAAATATCGTGGCCCATACCGCCAGACATTGTATCGGAGCCTGCGCGACCATCCAATATATTTGCGATATCATTACCGATAAGCACATTATTCAACTCATTACCCGTGCCGTTATAGGCAGAGGTGCCCGTCAAAATCAGGTTTTCAACGTTCGCACCCAGGGTATAGGTGACGTCAGATAGCACCGTATCAATACCCTCGTTGGCATTCTCAACAATAATATCTGTTAATATATCAATACAATAAATATCATCTCCCACACCGCCCTGCATTGTGTCGGCACCAGCCTTGCCATCAAGTCGGTCATTTCCTGCACCGCCTGTTAAAGTATTTTTACCACTGTTGCCTGTAAGCACGTTATCAATACTATTGCCCTTACCATTAATGGCGACAGCTCCTGTCAAGGTCAGGTTTTCAACGTTGGCCCCCAGGGTATAGGCGATGCCGGATTGAACTGTGTCGATGCCCTCGCCGGCATTCTCCGTAATAACATCCGTACCATCAGCCACATAAATGTCGTTTCCCGTTCCGCCAAACATCTGATCAGCGCCAGAGCCACCGTTCAAGGTATCGTTGCCTGCTCCTCCCGACAGGGTGTTCACGCCACTGTTGCCTGTAAGCACGTTGTCAAGGCTATTACCCATACCATTGATGGCGGAGGTACCCGTTAATATCAGGTTTTCAACGTTGGCCCCCAGGGTATAGGCGATGCCGGATTGAACTGTGTCGATGCCCTCGTCGGCATTCTCCGCAATAACATCCGTACCATCAGCCACATAAATGTCGTCTCCCGTACCGCCAAACATCTGATCAGCGCCAGAGCCACCGTTCAAGGTATCGTTACCTGCTCCTCCCGACAGGGTGTTCACGCCACTGTTGCCTGTAAGCACGTTATCGAGACTATTGCCCGTACCATTGATGGCAGAGGCGCCCGTCAAAGTGATATTTTCAATGTTGGTCGCCAGGGTATAACTGATGCTGGATTGAGCCGTATCAGTTCCTTCGGTCACATTTTCGGTTATGATATCTCCAGTGTTGTCAATAATGTATATGTCGTCCCCCAGGCCACCGACCAGAGTGTCGGCACCTGTGCCGCCATCTAATGTATTGGCGGCACTATTGCCAATAAGTACATTATTGAGGGTATTGCCGGTGCCACGAATAGTTGCAGTACCTGTGAGCTGCAGTATCTCGACATTATTGGCAAGTGTTAGTGTGATGGCAGACTCGACAGTATCTATCCCTTCATTGGCATTTTCAACAATAACGTCGGTTGAAACACTAACCACGTAGGTGTCATCCCCGGTGCCGCCCCGCATGGTGTCGACACCGGCCTTGCCGTCAAGTCGGTCATTTCCTGCACCACCAGTCAAGGTATTTACCCCACTGTTGCCGGTGAGCACGTTATCCAACTCATTGCCCGTACCATTGAGGGCGGCCGTACCCGTCAAGGTAAGATTCTCAAAGTTAGCACCCAGGGTATAGGCAAGGCTGGCTTGAACCGTGTCGATTCCTTCACCGACATTTTCAACAATAACATCAGTACCATCAAACACATACGTATCATTACCAACACCGCCCAAGAGTGTGTCAGTACCTGCGCCACCGTCTAAGGTGTCGTTGCCTGCTTCGCCCATCAGGGTATTTACCCCACTGTTGCCGGTGAGCACGTTATCCAACTCATTGCCCGTACCGTTTATGGCAGAGGTACCCGTCAAGGTCAGATTTTCTAGGTTGGCAGTCAGGGTATAGGCAAGACTGGATTGAACCGTGTCAATGCCCTCAGCGACATTCTCCGTAATAATATCAGTATCATCAAACACATACGTATCATTGCCAATACCACCCAAGAGGATATCAGCACCTGCGCCACCATTTAAGGTATCGTTTCCTGCTCCGCCCATCAGGGTGTTTATACTGCTGTTACCGGTGAGTACATTATCAAGTGTGTTGCCCGTGCCATTTATGGCAGTGGTGCTCGTCAAGGTCAGGTTCTCAATATTGGCACCCAGAGTATAGGTGATGCTTGATTGAACAGTGTCGACTCCCTGGTTTGTGTTTTCAATGACGATATCTCCAGTATTGTCAATAACGTAGATATCGTTACCTAGACCACCCAACAGGTTGTCGGCCCCTGTACCGCCATCTAATGTATTTGCGCCGCTGGTGCCGGAAATCGTATTGTAGAGACTATTGCCCGTGCCATTAATGGCAGAGGTACCTGTGAGGCTCAGATTCTCGACGTTGGCGGCCAAGGTATACGTAACGCTGGCTTGCACCGTATCGATTCCCTGGCTTGCGCTTTCAGTAACAATATCACTTACGTTATCAACAAGGTAAGTGTCATCTCCAATGCCGCCAAACAGAATATCGGCGCCTGCGCCACCGTTCAGGGTATCGTTGCCTGCTTCGCCAAACAGGGTGTTTTCGCCGTTGTTACCGGAGAGCACGTTAGCCATGCCATTGCCGGTTCCATTGAGGGCGGCAATTCCTGTCAAGGTCAGATTTTCAACATTGGCATTTAAGGTATAGGTGATGCTGGATTGAACCGTATCAGTACCCTGGTTTGCGGTTTCGGTAGTACTATCGCCGGCGTTGTCAACAATGTATATATCGTTTCCAAGACCTCCTATCAGGGCATCGGCACCTGCGCCACCGTCGAGGGTATCGTTGCCGGCACCGCTCGTCAGGGTGTTTTCGCCGCTGTTACCGGTGAGCATGTTAGCCAAATCATTGCCCATACCATTGAGGGCGGCAGTTCCCGTCAAGGTCAGATTTTCAACGTTGGCACCCAGGGTATAGGTGATGCTGGATTGTACCGTATCAGCACCTTGATTCGCATTTTCAGTAACACTATCGCCAACGTTGTCGACAACATACTTGTCATTACCGAGACCACCAACCAGGGCATCTGTACCTGCGCCACCGTTCAGGGTGTCGTTGCCTGCTCCGCCCGACAGGGTGTTGCCGCCGCTGTTGCCGGTGAGGACATTATCGGTAGAATTGCCGGTGGCGTTAATGGCCGAATCTCCGGTCAGAACCAGGTTTTCAACGTTGGCGCCCAAAGTATAGGCCACACTGGATTGTACTGTATCAATACCCTCATTCACGTTTTCAGAAACTATATCGCCTCCGAGGATAACAATGCCTTCGATAATATCAACCACGTAGGAGCCAACATCAACCACGTAGTTGTCATCACCGGAACCGCCATACATCTCGTCCTCGCCTGCGCCGCCATCCAACAGGTCGTTGCCATCATCACCAGACAGCATATCAGCGTCTTCCTCGCCATACAGGTTGTCGTCGCCGCCCGTTCCCTGCAAAGTGTCGTCACCAGCGCCGCCATACAGTGTATCGTTTCCGCTTCCGGTATTATCACCGTTATCTCCCCACAGGCGATCATCACCATCTCCACCATTGAGTTGATCATTACCATTGCCGCCCTGAAGTTCATCATCACCAGCGCCACCATGCAGTGTATCGTTCCCGCTTCCGGAAAAATCTCCGTTATCGCCCATCAGTTTATCGTCATCTTCATCCCCGAACAAGATGTCATCACCCATCCCTCCGACAAGCTGGTCTTTTCCGGCGCCACCAAGCAGGGTGTCGTCCCCACTTCCTGTGGGATCTCCATTATCGCCCCATAGAAAATCATCGCCATCACCGCCATCGAGCTGATCATTTCCGTTGCCGCCTTGGAGTCCATCGTTGCCAGTTCCGCCAAACAGGGTATCATTTCCAGTTCCGGTAAAATCCCCATTGTCGCCCCACAGAAGGTCGTCATCTTCACTCCCGTACAGGGTATCATCACCCATCCCTCCGGCCAGCTGGTCCTTCCCGGCCCCGCCATACAGGGTGTCATCTCCCAGCCCTCCGACAAGCTGGTCAATTCCAGCGCCGCCATACAGGATATCGTTTCCAGTTCCTGTAAAGTCTCCGTTGTCGCCATATAGGCGGTCATCACCAACACCACCATCGAGTTGATCATCGCCGTTGCCGCCTTGAAGTTCATCGTCACCAGCGCCGCCATACAGTATGTCGTTTCCGGTTCCGGTAAAATCTCCGTTATCACCCATCAGTTTGTCGTTATCTTCATCCCCGTACAGGATGTCATCCCCCAGCCCTCCGACAAGCTGGTCATTTCCGGCGCCGCCATGCAGGGTATCGTTTCCAGTTCCGGTAAAATCTCCGTTGTCACCATATAGGCGATCATCACCAACACCGCCATCGAGTTGATCATTGCCGTTGCCACCCTGAAGCGCATCGTCGCCAGCGTCGCCATACAGGTAATCACTCCCGGTTCCGGTATAATCCCCGTTATCACCCATTAAAATATCGTTACCTTCACCCCCATACAGGGTGTCACCTCCCAGCCCTCCGACAAGCTGGTCATTTCCGGAACCGCCAGACAAAGTGTCATTTCCGCTTCCTGTATTATCTCTGTTATCACCCATCAGCCTGTCATTTCCGGCACCACCGCTTAAATAATCGTTGCCGGCGCCACCAGCCAGCGTATCATTATCATCTTCGCCGAATAGGGTATCATCACCACCCATCCCATAGATGAAATCATTCCCCATCCCTCCGGTGAGATAGTCATTCCCCTGGCCTTCTGGGTTATCTCTTAGTTCTGGTACAAATGAGTTGGAGTAATATCCTGTGGGATAACCTGCTTCGGAATAAGAAAACTCCATTTGGGAAAAGTAGGACCAGCCAATCCCACCCGCAGGTTGCACCCAAACATATTCATAGATCTCAGGTACTCCATTCACTAAATAATGTAGCACCGCCCATGAATCTCCAGATAGAAAATCATCCCCGGCACCTCCCTGCAGCACATCATTTCCGTCACCGCCGAGAAGAACATCCTTTCCCTGGCCACCAAAAATATAATCGGTGCCTTCTTTGCCCGAGAGGATATCGTCATCTTCACCGCCATCGATAGTATCCTCGCCCATCGAGCCGATGATATAGTCGTTGCCGGCGCCGCCGGACAGAATATCTCCGCCCATATCGGCCGTGGCGGGAGGAAGATACGCCGGGTATTGTACATTCCCGCCAGGCTGATAGCGTACATCCCAGCCATATATCGTATCGTCTCCGGCTCCACCTGTGAGGGTATCGGATTGATGCATGCCGTACAGGAAATCGCGGCCATCGCTGCCGGTCACATCTAGCGAAGGAATATTGGCCAGGGTGAAGTCGCGATCATCGACCGTTGTTGTGCCATCGGCCTGTCTTCTAAAGAATCTGTAGTACCAGTGATCACCGTCGCTGTCCTGCCGCAGTTGCACCATTCCGGTACTTTTTGCTGAAGTCCCGGAGAAGGTGAAATCCGTTTCCGGAGGCGTATAGTACGCAAGGGTTATGCCGTAGCTCCCGGAGGCGAAA
>JAUYSF010000383.1 GCA_030696435.1 Desulfoprunum sp.
GAGTTCGTCAGCAATGTTTACCTGGTGGACCATCAGAAGGTGATACAGTGTAACATCCGTGACATTACCGCGACCAAGGCCGAACGTAAGCGGCTGATGGCGGCCATTGAGCAGGTCGGAGAGGCCGTTGTTATAACCGACACCCAAGGGGTCATCCAGTATGTCAACCCGGCCTTCGAGCAGATGACGGGCTACAGCCGTGAGGAGGCTGTTGGCCGGAATCCGAGTATCCTCTCGAGCGGCAAGCAGGACGAACTCTTTTACCGCAATCTTTGGAATACCATCTCCGGCGGCAGAACCTGGGTCGGCCGTTTGGTCAACAAGCGTAAGGATGGCACTCTCTATACCGAAGAGACGACGATTTCGCCGGTTCACGACCCTTTGAACCAGATCGTCAATTACATTGCCGTCAAGCGGGACATCACCTCGCATCTCCGGTTAGTGGCCCAGTTTCAACAGGCCCAGAAGATGGAAGCGGTGGGCATACTGGCGGGCGGCGTGGCCCACGATTACAACAATATGCTCGGCGTGATCCTAGGTTACTCAGAACTGGCACTGAACAAGATAAACCCGTCCGAGCCGCTGTATAACGATCTCCAGGAAATCCTTAAGGCCGCTGAGCGTTCCAAGGACATCACCCGGCAATTGCTGGCCTTTGCCCGCAAACAGACAATTATTCCCGTGGTGCTTGATCTGAACCGGAACGTGGAGAACATGCTCAAGATGCTCCGGCGACTCATCGGCGAGGACATCGATCTAGCCTGGCGGCCTGGGGTAGACCTGTGTCCGATCAAAATGGACCCCATTCAGGTCGATCAGATCCTGGCAAATCTTTGCGTCAACGCCAGGGACGCCATTGCCGGTGTCGGCAAGATCACTATCGAAACTGGATCCGCCGTCTTTGATGAGAAGTACTGTGCTAATCATGTAGGGTTTGTAGCAGGAAAGTATGTGCTGCTGGTTGTTAGCGACGATGGCTGCGGTATGGACAATGAGACTATTAACCAAATTTTCGAGCCATTTTTCACGAGCAAGCGGATGGGACAGGGAACTGGGCTGGGTCTCTCTACGGTGTATGGCATCGTCAAGCAGAACAATGGATTCATCAACGTTTACAGCGAACCGGGAAAAGGAACGACCGTTACAATCTACCTGCCCCGCAACGCGGACCAAACCGTCGATGCCCCGCAGGAAAGAATGGAGGAAATCCCTCTAGGCGGCGGCGAGACAGTGCTGGTGGTCGAGGACGAGGCAGCGCTCCTGAAGATGAGTAAAAGGATGCTGGAAAAATTAGGGTATCGGGTGCTGGCCGCGGGCACGCCAGGTGAGGCCATTGGACTCACGGAGGAACACGCTGGCGAGATACGCCTTGTCATAACCGACGTAGTCATGCCGGAGATGAATGGGCGGGATCTGGCGGAACGGTTGCAAGCCCTTTGCCCCAGCATGAAAATTCTGTTCATGTCCGGTTATACAGCCAACGTGATCGTTCACCGGGGTGTGCTTGACGATGGCATAAACTTCATCCAGAAGCCATATTCAATGGAGGATCTGGCCATCAAAGTGCGGGAGGTGCTGAGGCAGGAATAGGCATCATGTATCGAGAGGAAAAGTTATGGATAAAAGAAGGATTTTGTTTGTCGATGATGAGCCCAATATTCTCGATGGACTCCGACGGATGCTCCGATCCATGCGTCAGGAATTTGAGTTGTGCTTTGCCGAGAATGCCAAAGAAGCCTTAGAACTGATGAGTGAAAACGAATTTGATGTGGTAGTCTCGGATATGCGCATGCCTGGTATGGACGGCGCAGACCTGTTAACCGAAATCCAGGAAAGGTATCCGCATTCCATTCGAATCATGCTTACCGGACAGTCTGATGATGCATCGATCTTGCGGACGATCGGGGTTGCCCATCAATTTTTGGCCAAACCGTGTGATCCCGAAAAACTGAAAGCCATCCTCCTTAGGGCCAGCGCGCTGCATAAGCTGATGATCGACGGTAGGCTCAAGGATATCATCTCAAGCATTGACACGCTTCCAAGTCTTCCCACCGTTTATGCAAAACTACAGAAAAAAATTCGGGATCCCGACGCAACTCTTGATGATATTGGGGCAATAATCAGTGAAGATATCGCGATGACAGCAAAGATTATGCAGCTTGTGAATTCCGCGTTTTTTGGCCTCTATCGGCAGGTTGAAAGCCCAGCCAGGGCGGTGAAACTCCTCGGTCTTGACACTATTAAAGCCTTGGTCCTCGGTTCCCATATTTTTTCTGAAATCAAGATTTCAGGGCGTCTCTTTTCAGCTGAATTTCTTTGGAACCATAGTATGACTGTAGGAACACTCGCGAAAATGATTGCCGAGAGTGAAACCGACGACAAGGATATCATCAGCAACAGCTTTATCGCCGGAGTCCTCCATGATATCGGAAAACTGATTCTGGTCTCCAAGATGGAATCACATTACAGTGACGCTGTGAGCCTCGCCCGACAAGAGAATATTACACTCCGCCAGGCGGAAAAATTGATATTCAAGGCAACACACTGTGATATGGGGGCCTATCTGAGTGGGCTATGGGGGTTTAATAGCGATATCGTCGAGGCAATAGGCTTTCACCATCAATTGGGTGAATACCCGGCCGGTACCTTCAGTCCGGCCCTGTTTGTCCATATCGCCAATGTGATGTATTACAGATTCAATCAAGATAAGATTATCGGTGCTATGCCCGAATTCAATGAAGAATATCTCCATAAAATCGACCTGAGCGAAAGCTTGCAGAAATGGCAAAATCTCTGTTTTGAGTATATGGAGCAACAGAATAATGAGAAAGTATGATATTCTCTTTGTGGATGATGAACCGAGAGCCCTACAGTCATTTGAACGTCAGTTACGAAAACGGTTTTCCATCCGCACTGCCGGAAGCGCTGTGGAAGCCCTGACCATCCTGCAGGAAGATGGTCCCTGCGCGGTCATCGTCTCCGATATGAGGATGCCGGGGATGGATGGCATCCAGTTGTTTTCCCAGGTCAAGGATCTATACCCGGAAACCGTGCGGATCATGCTCACTGGCAACGCCGACCGAATGATGGCGATTGAGGCGGTGAATAGTGGGCAGATATTCAGATTCCTGACAAAGCCCAGTACTCCTCTGGCGCTGACAACCTCGTTGGACCTGGCGATCAGGCAATACCGATTGATTACCGCAGAAAAAGAATTACTAAACCAGACTCTGCGGGGAAGTATCAAAGTCCTGTGTGAGTTATTGAGTCTCGCCAATTCAACTGCCTTCAGCTGCGGATATCGAATCAAGAAGAACGTTCTCAAGGTCGCGGAAAACCTCCGGCTCGACAGACTATGGCAGTATGAAATAGCCGCTTTAATGTCTCAGATCGGTTGTGTTGCCATTCCCGATGATATCTTAAGGAAGATACAGGCAGGTGGTGATTTGACACAAAAAGAGGAAAGTATGTACCGCAATCACCCCAAGATCGGGGCCAAGCTGATCGGGGAGATCCCACGTTTGGCGCATGTGGCGGCCATGATAGGAAATCAGATGCTGCTCTGGAATAAATACGGAGAAGAACCGGGCATTCTCCTGAAAAATGAAGAAAAAATAGGTGCTCAGATCTTGAAAGCGACCATAGATCATGATTTCCTGATGCTCCAAGGCCTCAGTCATCTTGAGGCGATCAAGAAACTGGAGATATGTCATGGGGTGTATAATACTGAGATATTGAGGATACTTGCCGATGATGAAGTCGCAACGAAACGGGTCAGGATTGTCACCTTGAATTTCGAGGATATTATCCCCGGTATGGTAGCTGATGAGGATATCCTTGCTAAAAACGGGGCCATAATTATTCCGCGCGGGCAGGAGATCACCTGGTCCGCTATTCAGGGGCTAAACAATTTCCTGGAACATATCGGAATCAGGAATCCCATCCGGGTACGTCTGAAGGAGACAGCAGACTATGATTCTTTACCAAAGTGACAGGAGAGTGGAACAAACCGGGAGCTGGAGTGCGTACAGCCCCTGAACGACGACCATCGGATACGGCATAAACAAAGAGGAGCGAGGGCCACTAAAGGCTGTGACAAAAAAGTCTCGCCCCTGGTTATATCAAGTTGTTTTCATTACCCCGAAAAGAGGATTGCGGGAACCGTCCCGATTGTTAATATGACAAGACCGATTGTTTTTTTCATTGATGACGATCCAAACATCCTCCAAGCTATTATCCGGATCACCAGGCGTGAACAATACCAGGTTGCAACGTTCGATGATCCGCTAAAAGCTT
>JAUYSF010000385.1 GCA_030696435.1 Desulfoprunum sp.
CTTAAACAGATCCGTTTTTGGATGACCTTCGGTCAACCCTACCTGACCCACCTCAAGGTTCTGGAAAACGTCGGTATGACCCGAATCGACGAGGTGGAATACGAAGGCCACAAGATCATCCCCTTACGTTTCCTCAAAGCCCTGCTACCCGATCCGGGGAGTCTCGGTACCAACTACACCGGCAAAACGGTGATCGGCTGTGTCTTCAAAGGCCTTAAGGACGGCAAGGAGGTACGCAAATATATCTATAACATCTGCGACCACGCCGAGGCATTCAAAGAGGTCCAGGCCCAGGCTGTTTCCTACACCACCGGGGTACCGACAATGATCGGGGCAATGTTGATGCTCAAGGGCATCTGGCAAGGAGCAGGGGTCTTTAATGTCGAGCAACTCGATCCCGACCAGTTCATGGAGGCCCTGAACCTGTATGGACTCCCCTGGCAAATTGTCGATTTTAAGGGAAATCTACCCAAGTAGATGGAACCTGCGATGACAAAAGGAAAAGACGAAGGGCTACTCCAGGATTTTCCGCACGAATACACAGATCGGGTCGAAACGCCCTGTTATCTGCTCAGTGAAGACGTCATCAGTCGTAACTGCACCATCCTCGGCACGGTGCAGCAGCGGACCGGGGCCAGGATCCTTCTGGCCCTCAAGGCCTTCGCCCTGCCGGCCCTCTTTCCCCTGATCGCCAAAACCCTGCACGGCGTCTGCGCCAGCGGCCCAATCGAGGCGCAAATGGGCCGGGAGGATTTCGGTCGGGAGGTCCATACCTATGCCCCGGCCTTCAGTCCCGGCCAGATGGCACGGGTCATCCGCTATTCCGACCACATCCTCTTCAATTCGCTCTCCCAGTGGCACCAACATCGGCAGGCCATTGTCGATAGCGGCAGGCGGATCGAAACCGGCCTGCGGGTCAATCCCGGTCACTCCGAGGTGGAGGTCGATCTCTACAACCCCTGCCTACCCGGTTCGCGCTTCGGTATATCTCCAAATGATCTTGAAGGGGTTGACCTCTCGGGTCTCGATGGCCTGCATTTCCACGCCATGTGCGAACAGAATGCCGATGTCCTGGTACGAGTCCTGGCAAGCTTTGAGAAACACTATGCCCACTTTCTGCCAAAGTTGAAATGGGTGAATTTCGGCGGCGGTCACCATATAACCCGCAGTGACTACGACATCGATCTGCTCTGCGAGACCATCACCGCTTTCAGGAAACGACATAATAACCTCCAGGTTTACCTGGAACCCGGAGAGGCGGTGGTCCTGAACGGCGGGGTCTTTGTCACCACAGTCCTCGATACCATCACCAACGGCATGGATATTGCCATTCTCGATTGCTCGGCCGAGACCCACATGCCCGATGTCCTGGCCATGCCCTACCGGCCCCATATCATCGGAGCGGGCAGACCGGAGGAGCTGCCCCACATCTACAGGCTCGGCGGCATCTCCTGTCTGGCCGGCGACGTGATCGGTGATTTTTCCTTCCCGGCCCCTCTGAGGATTGGGGATCGGCTGGTCCTCACCGACATGGCCCTCTACTCCTTTGTCAAGAATACCACCTTCAACGGGGTTGAGCTGCCGTCGATCTATTCCTTCAGCCGGGAGCATGAAGAGTTGACCCTTATCAGGAAGTTCGGCTTCAGCGATTACAGGAGCAGGCTGGCATGAGTGTACCACAGACGATAGGGCTGCATTTCCACGGCGAGGACGTCATCCCCTCGCCACCGAGCGAGGCACTTTTCCATGTTATCCCGGTGCCCTATGAAGAATCCGTGTCCTACGGTACCGGAACAAAAGACGGCCCTGAGGCCATCCTGGCGGCCTCAGCTCAACTCGAACTCTTTGATGGCAAGAGGATTCCGGCGGAATTCGGGATTTATACCGCCCCGCCAGTGTCCTGTAAGGGGAACTGCACTGAGGTCCTGGAACAGATTGAGTCGGCAGTGGCGAGATGTCTGGATCTACAGGGGATTCCGGTGGTGCTGGGTGGCGAGCATACGGTGACGAGCGGTGTCATTGCGGCCCTGCGTCATGCCTATGGCGAGTTCGGGGTCATTCAATTCGACGCCCACGCCGACCTACGGGACAGTTTTGAGGGCTCGCGTTACAGCCACGCCTGTGTGATGCGACGCATCGCCGAACAGGGGATCCCCATCCTGCAGCTGGGCACCCGCAGCTATTCCCTCGAAGAACAGCGCTACCGGGAGCAACAGCGAATTCCCTATTTTGACGCCGAAGATATCTGGAAAAGAGGTATTGAGGGAATCGAGCTACCGGTAGATTTCCCGGAAAAAATCTTCATCACCTTCGATGTCGACGGACTCGACTCCTCGATCATGCCGGCCACCGGTACCCCGGTGCCGGGCGGCCTCAGTTGGTACCAGGCTATGTGGCTCATTGAAAAGATTATGAACAGTCGGATCTGTATCGGTTTTGATGTGGTTGAATTCGCTCCCATCTCAAGCCTGCATGGGACCGCCTTCACTGCGGCCCAGCTCACCTACAATCTTATGGGATATCTGGTCGGCAGCCCACTCAACAGACAATTCTGGCGACCTGCTGAACGAGAAGAAAGGCTTTTCTAGAGAACCAATCCCCCGGCTATCGCACCCGGTTAATCATCGGAGGCCTTCTGACTGCAGTCCGGGCATAGCGTACGGCCGGTCGACCAAATCCCATGACATACCCAACCAGATGATTCTCCGGTATCCCTAGCCGTAGACGCAGAGAAGGGACCAGATCGGCTATGGTGATCTTGGCCAAACCGTTCCACACTGTTCCCACACCCAGGCTCTGGGCAAAGAGTTCAAAAGTGGCTAGGGCAATGATAGAATCCGGCAAAGGTGAAGCGCAGTCATAGGGTGCGGAGACTACCAACAGATGCGGTGCCCCCCGAAAAATGATATCGATCTTCTGGGTCTGCCAGGCCTCGACGATATCGGCAAAAAACTCCATGCCCGGTGGAAATTTACCCTCTCCTGCCAGTACTGACAGAACGGCCATGGCCTCCTCGCGGAGTCTGGCCAACACCTTCCTGTCATCGACCACAGTGAACATCAGGCGCCGGTCATTGCGTCCGCTCGGGGCGTGCCAGGCCACCTCGAGCAACCGGTCTATGAGCGCCGGTTCGAGGTTTTCATTTCGGTAATTGCGAATGGCGCGCCGAGCCTTGATCAGGAGTTCCATCTGTTCAGGCGTGGGCAGGTTGTCATCAAGACTGAGGCTCTCCTCAACCCTGGCACCGTGGATGGAGATCGCCCCGCTCTCACAGATAGCAAAGCAGTGCAGGCAGCGGATACAGCGATCCTCATTCTCGGCGGCAATCACCGGCAACCCCGCCTCCATGGCTATTATCGCCACGGGGCAGTCGGCGGCACACAAGCCACAACCGACGCATTTCTCGTGATCCAGTTCAAAGTTCAGCATAATAGACTCCTCTCAAGTATCAGCAGGAAACGGCTTTTTGTACGATATCCCTGTCAAAATAATTCACCTCCATGCCGGCGTCGACGACAATCGTCTGGGTATTTATCCCCGACGAACGCTCTGACAGCAGAAAGACAGCGGTATTGGCCACCTCCTGGGTGGTCAGGGCCTGTTTGCGCAGGATGGCCTTTTCGGCATAGAGATAGCTGTCGACATAGCCGGGGATGCCAGCCGAGGCCGAGGTCTTCAGCAAGCCTGGAGCCACGGCGTTGAAGCGGACCCGGGAAAAGGCGGAAAAACTCTTGGCGAGAAAACAGAGTGAGGAGTTGAGAGCCGCCTTGATCGGTGCCATATAGCCATAGTTCTCGGCTGCCATGCGGGTGGTGGAAATGGAGATGGTTAGCACCGAGCCATCAATTGCCAGAAGATCTTTGAAATGATTGGCGATGCTGATAAAAGAAAAGCAGGAAATATCTATCGCCTGCAAAAAATCCTTCTTGACCGTCTCATGAAAAGGCTTAAATCCCCCAGAATAATTGGCAAAGGCAATGGAATGGACAATTCCGTCAACCCTGCCTCCTTCTGTGGTGCCAATGGCCCGGCCGATTTCACCGCTGACCCTGATGATATTGGCCTCGTCCTCGACATCGCAGAGAAAAACCTGTGACTCCGGAAAGAGTTTCTCGGCTGTCGCCCTTCGCTCTTCCGTCCTGACCACGTGAATGACCTCGGCCCCCTCTGCCACGAGTGTGCGAGCGATGGCGCAGGCCACTGATTTCTTATTGGCCAGCCCGAAGACGACAAAACGTTTGTTTGAAAGATGGAGAAAACCCATGGTCCCGTAAGTGTTGAATGAATTGGTTAGCTAATTGGCTTTAGCAGCAGGATACACCACCTCAAAATGGGATACAAGCTGCAATCGCCCCAGTAGCAGCCTCTTCACACGATGTGTCCCTGGTGCCAGTCCTGTTTTCCCCTGTCCTTTCAGATAAGTTTACGGTATATGATCAGCAGGAAAACGACGTCGGACATGTGTCACCTCGTCATGTGCAGCCGTATGGCAAGAACATTACAGAACTACCAGAATTCATATGCAAAATTACATTATCGGAATCGATACGGGCGGAACTTTCACTGACGCCGTACTTATGGAGAAAACAAGCGGCCGGATCATAGCCACCGCAAAAAAACCGACCACCCACCACCGACTTTCGGACAGTACCGGTGCCGCTCTGGCCGCGCTCCTGCAAGGCTCGGGGATTGCTCCGACAGAGATTGAGGCAGTCGCTGTTTCCTCGACACTTGCCACCAACAGTGTTGTGGAAAACAAGGGGGCCAGGGTCGCCCTCTTTGTCATCGGCTATGTCAAACACTTCAAACTGCCGGTCAAAGCGGTGATCTTCGTCAAAGGCGGGCACACCATCATGGGCGAGGAAGAAGAGCCACTGGAACTCGACTATCTCGTCAGTCTCCTGCACAGCTTGAAAGACGAGGTCGACGCCTATGGAGTCTGCGCCGCCATGTCGATGATCAATCCGACCCATGAACTGGTGGCCGAAAAGGCCATCTCGATGATCGATCCCAAACCGGTTTTCTGTTCGCACCGCATCAGCCAGACCGCCGGGATGCGGGAAAGAGCGGCAACCGCCGGTCTCCACGCTAAGCTCATGCCTATCATGCAGGACTACGTGAATGGTGTGGAAAGGGCCATGGAGAGCCAGGGACTGACCTGCCCCATGCTGGTCATCGGCGGCAACGGCAAGACCGTCGCCGCCAGCCGGGTCGTCGAACAGGCCGGCGTGACCGTGGCCAGCGGCCCCGCCTGCACTGCCTATTTCGGAGCCAGGCAGACAACCGGCAACGCCCTGGTAATCGATATTGGCGGCACCACCACCGACATGGCCATGATTGCCGACGGGCATCCCCTCATGGCCATAGAAGGTTGTCAGATCGGTCAGTGGCGGACCCATGTCGAGGCCGTGGATATGAGCACCGGCGGTATCGGCGGTGATTCCCATGTGGTAATTGACGAGAAGGGTAATATCACACTTGGCCCGTCCCGGGTCGTACCGTTGGCAATGGCAGACTGCCTGCCTCCGATAGAAAATTGGCTGGGTACCGGGGATCGGTCAAAACTCATCACCCTGCGCCAGGAGTCAGCACTGAGCCGTAAAGACGATGAGTTGACGGCATTTCTTGTCACCCATGGCCAGGCCACTCCGGAACGCATCCGCAGGGAGACCGGACTCAGCGGTATCACCCTTGGCCGCGATCTTGAGCAGATGGCCAGAAGACAGCAGATCTACGAGTGCGGCTTCACCCCCACCGACGCTCTGCATGTCCTTGGCCGCATCTCGCTTGGCAACAGCGAGCAGGCTCTCTCCGGTGCCAGGGCACTTGGCCGGGAGATCGGCATGGAACCCGAGGTCTTTGCCGAGATGATTCTCCGACGTACCGAAGAACAGATAGAAACTCTGCTCATCGATTATGTCATCCAGCACTACTGGAGCAATTCTCTGACCAACTTTATCTCCACCCGCAACGACCATCCGGTTTTGGGTGTCGATTTTTCTCTGAAGATTCCCCTTATCGGTATCGGTGCTGCTGCTCGGCATTTTCTGCCTAATGTGGCGGCCAGACTTGCGACCTCTGTCACCTTCCCGGAGCACTGCGAGGTCGGCAACGCCATCGGCGCCGCCCTGATCTGCGCCGGAGACCTTAGTTGAACGAAAAAAATCTCCTGGAGGCTGTAACTTTTCAACTCCTCAAACGTTATAGGAGTATATCGATGCAATACCGCTCGATACCCTCACGAGGGAAAATCCAACAACCTTCATAGGAGAAGCTCATGAACAAAACACTTGCAGTTGCACTGACGGTCTTCATGTTTGCCTGTTTCACCCCGGGATCAGGTATGGCAAAATCCGGCAATGGCCAGGGCAGCGGCGGACATTCCGGCAGTCAGGACGGGACGGGACCAGATCGTGACAGACTCCAAGATGGCTCTTGCCTCAATACAATTGATGGAAAAATCCTGTTGTCGGGATATAAGCGGGGAAAAAGGACCGGCGCTCAGGACGGATCCGGACCAAAACGTGACAGACTTCGGGATGGCTCCTGCCTCAATGCATAAAGCCTGATGTCGTCGATCTGAGCGAAGGAGAGGGAAGCTGAAAAAGTTCCCTCTCCGATATATGAGAAATGTGTCAAAGCTGCCAATTTTTTTAATGCAAACTATACCGGGCATTGTACAACAACAGATTTTTTTATCGCTGATCGTTCGGCCGTCTCGATCATGGAGACGGCAGTGAACAGTTTCAGGGAATTCTACCGGATCAATAAGGATAAACTCTTCGGATATCTCCTGCGCAGGACGGGGGACTATCATCTAGCCGCCGATACCATGCAAGAAAGTTTTACCCGGTACCTTGAACGCTATGATAAAACTGAGCTCAGTGTCGCCCTGCTTTTTACCATCAGTCGCCATCTGCTTGCCGATAATGCCCGCGGACAACGTATGACCGTCCCCTTTGACGAAGAGCGACATGACAGAATTCAAGGTCAGGATCCCTCCCTGATCCGCGAGGACTCCCAACACATTCTCCAGGCCATTGCTCAACTGGCTCCTGAAGAGGCCGATATCCTTGCCCTGGTAACCGGCAGCAATCTTTCCTACAAGGAAATAGCAAAGATCAATGGCATGTCCGAAGCAAATATAAAGATAAAGGTCCATCGCTCGCGTCTGAAGCTGAAAAAAATCCTCAATGCAGGTGAACTATGAAAGACTATCTGATCAGTCTCTTTATTGACGACGAGCTCGATCTTGATGAAAAAATTGACTTTGTCGAATCGGTTCACCTCGACGTGTCTCTTAAAGACGAAGCCATCGACCTGCTGACTCAGGAGAAACTCCTCCGCTCAGATATGGTCACCAGTCTGCCTGCTGCAACACAGATAATCCGGCAATCCAGCTGGAAAACCATTTTTCTGCCCGCCTGGCGCCCACTACTGGCTGGCTGCGCCTTGGCAACACTGGCCATAACTACTCTTTTTCTTCTGCGTTCCGGACCAGAACCTGGCCAGGAGATAGCACAGCGCTTCGTTATCTACCGCCCTAATACCGGCAACATGGCCATAATGGGGAGTTTCACGGACTGGAATCCGCTGCCCATGGAAAAAATCGGGGCAAGCGGCTACTGGTCCATCACCCTCCGACTCAAACCCGGTGAACACCATTACAGCTATATGCTGGAAGATGGTCTGCAGATTGCCGACCCAACCGTCCCTTTCCAGGAGAGTGATGATTTGGGCGGCGAAAATTCGATCATTAACATCAGTACACCGATATGACACGGTCCGTATACAGTATCCTGGTCCTTCTCCTCGGGCTGAACGCTTGTGCTGCACATTCTTCTAAACAGAGCAGGCCAGAACCTATCACATTCTCTTTGCATAAGCCCCTTGCCCGCAACGTGCAGTTTCTGTCGTCCCTCGACGGTTATCAAGGCCATGAAACTCGTCGTACCGTCTTGGGCTTCTGGGAAATCCAAATCCCTGCAGGCAAGAACTTTAGCTACTTTTACGAGGTTGACGGTTCGCCCTATCTTCCTGACTGTCAATTCAAGGAATTTGATGATCTCGGGACACAAAGCTGTCTCTATCTCCCTTAAATTGTATTTTTTATGTTAACAATTCTCGCCAAACCACGGGCAATGTCTTTTCCGTTGGAGAAATATATGAAACATGCTCTTCTCATTTTTATGTTTTTGATGATCTGCGGAAATCCGGGAGCAAGCCTTTCGGCAACACCCCCTCCCTGGCCGCCGGCAGTGCTGGCCAATACTGACAAAATGATCGAGAACGGTCTTTCCAGAGAAGAGATCATGGCGGTGACCCAGGCCATGGTGCAGGCGCGCTTCGAGGAACAATACATCATCAGCCTTCAGAACGCTGTCATGCAGGCATACAATCAGGGTCTACCAACTGCGCCCCTCAACGACAAGATCCTTGAAGGTATCGCCAAACATGCTCCTCCACCCTCGATTATCATGGCTATGGCGAGAATAACGAACCGCTATACGCATGCCTTGCAGCTCGCCACTCAACTGACAGGAGAAAAAAGCCAGATAAACCAATGGGGAGCACTCATCGCTACAGGAAACGCAGCCGGTCTGCCCTTTGAGGATCTGGAAAAAATCCTTCACCAAATTCAGGCCAGATCAACCACAGAAAACGAAAAAAAATCAAACCTGTTCATAACCCAAACCCTCACAACAGCACGGGATATGGCCCGCCAGACTGTCACCCCGGAAGCAGTGACAAAAATTATTGGTATTGCCATTGCTAAAGGGTTTAACGGCAATGAAATGCAGGAGCTCAACAGGACATTCTCAACCCATGCCCGGCAGAACTCCCTTGAAATCGTTACTAGAAACTGCCTCATGAATCTCGCGAGAGGTAATTCTCCGACAGAGGCTCTACACAACTTCGGTTCTGGAAACGGGAATGGCGGTGCTGGCTCCAAAGGCCCTGGTAACGGCAATCTCGATTCATCACGCGGTAATTCAAACGACAACTCCGGTTCAGCCAACGGCGGAAGTGGCGATACAGGAGGGACCTCAGGCGGCAATAATGCTAATAGCGGCCCCAGTGGAAACGGTGGTGGCGAAAGTGGAAGTGGCAATGGCAATGGTGGCGGCAATGGGCAAGGACGCTGATCTCCAATTTTTGGATTTTGTCTCTGGAAGAATCTACAGCAGTCATGCTAAATTTTGACGGCAGTCTTGCTCACAGAACGACTCTCGCAAAGGGCCAGGAAACATGACAGAGGTTTGCGGTATGGGAAATGTAAGGAATTTTGCCAGAGTTCGGGATTTTGTCCGCCAGGATCTTGGCTGCGGCTGTCCGGAAGAGATTTTTGCTGATATGGATCTCACCTTGCCCGAACTTGGACAGGACAGGCTGGTGTACAAAAAACTGATAA
>JAUYSF010000404.1 GCA_030696435.1 Desulfoprunum sp.
ATGTTCGCCCCGCAACCTTGCAATCTCCTTACTTAAAGCCAGTGAATAACGGCCGATACCGCGTTGAGCATTTGACGTCTGCGCCCCCTGGAGATCAATGACAATGCGCATCAGACAGCCCACCCTTCTGATACAGACTGAGTGTAAGCATCTTCAAGTTGTCTGAAAATGATTCGGGCACGGGGCGTAAGACCCAAAAGGTCAGGCTGAGGCTCTTCAAAAGTTGATGATGGAGTCTTAAGAGACTCAACCGGTAAATGCGTTGACTGACAACTATTCGCATGCAATGCATCTAATATTTTTTCTATCCGCCCAATCCGTTGCCCCATATCCATCTCCAAGTGCACCATTCTGCCATCCATACGACCAAATGCATTCTCCAACCTGTTTAGTTGTTGTTGCGTCCGCTGCCACCCAATCCAACCAGGAAAAAGAAGAGCGAGCAACTTATACAGGTTCTTTTGTTTCCGCAGCAAACAATCAAGTCCATTAAGTTTCAAACCACTTTGTTGAGCTTCTTTTGTCTTCGCTAATTGGACAACAATCGATTCATTACAAAACCCTTTGCGCAGCCTATCCAGATAATATTCCATCCCTTGCAAGTCGGGCTCACGCCCGACCAGCGTAAGATAAGCACAACGGATAAAATGCTCGTCATGGAATGAAAGCAATTCTTCAAGACTTCTGGCTGCAGAAATTTTTTCAGGTTGTGTGAATGTTTGCATGTCAATACTCTCGGATGGGGTTTGATAAGCTATTGATTTTATTGTTTCTGTAAAAAGTTACCTCCCTCGACTTTCAGGCGGGTAGCATTCTGCTAGCAGTTGGTTTCAGCTCCCTCTGATATCTCCCCGTCCGATATCATGCGAAGGGTTAAGGGCCGGGGGACAACAGAAGTTTGACAGTTACAGAAGTATGGCTTTTCACATCTTCATACAAGAAGGTACAAAGGGAAGCAAAGCGGCTGGAGCAAGGTGTTTTTCACGGTTGCGAATAGGCCCCTTTGAGGGGCCAGCAACCGCCAGCAACCGCAAGCCTCCGGCTTTGCCGCGGAGGTGGCTGACTATTTTCGAAGAATGCGAGCCAGGCATGGCGCGCCAAAGGCAATTACCGCGACAGCTTATAAACTCGCTCGCATCATGTATCATTTAGTAAAAACCGGTCAACAATTTGATGAATCAATCTTTAACCTCCAAGAAGAAGCACATCAGAAACGAGTATTGCGCAGCCTCGAAAACAAAGTTAAAATCCTGGGCTTACAATTGACAATCTCGCAAAAAGTCAGAAATCCTGAAAATCAATCTGTAAGTAATTGAAATTACAGAGTCCGATTTTAAGGAAAAGCTTGGTTTGGGACTTTTTGCGAAACCATCACAATTAGTTCCGTGTCAACAGCAGGCATAATGTTACTTAGATGTTCGCTGTTATTGAATTCATCGGGAGCAAATTCGATATCGCTATCGGTATCGAATTCTTGCAGATCCGTCTTGCTCGGAAATTTTCCGAACGCGATGACGTTTTCCACTCCGCCGTCTTCTCTTTGACGTGAACAATTTCGATTATTCATCGCAATCAAGGATTGTTACATATCGTATTCTAACTCACGTTTCTTACTTTTTACCTACCGGCCATCTGCAGCAGGTATTTGCGGATCAGGTCAAGGCCGGTCTGGGCCGTCATCTCTCTGATCTGCTGCCGGTCGCCTGAAAACTGGAAGCGGGTGGCCCAGTTGCCCTCCGAGGTAGCGATACCGATATAGACGGTGCCAACCGGTTTTTCAGGTGTGCCGCCGGTCGGACCGGCAACGCCGGTCACCGCAAGACCAATATCTGCCCCTGTGCGTCCCCTGATTCCCGCCGCCATAGCCTCCGCTACCTCGCGGCTCACTGCCCCCTTATCCCGTAGCAGATCTTCCGGGACATCAAGGAATTTGATCTTCAGATCGTTGGCGTAAGAAACCACTCCCCCGAGGAAATAGGCGGAGCTGCCGGGGATGTTGGTCAGCTTCTGAGAGATCAGGCCGCCGCTGCAGGACTCGGCGACCGCCAGATGCCAGCCGGCCCGCTGGAGAAGAGACCCGGCAATGGATTCCATGCAGTCACGATCATAGCCGTAGATGGCGTCTCCCAGCACAGTATTAATGGCTTTACAGGAAGATTTAAAGAGTTTTTCCGCACTCCTGTTCTGTTTGTCACGGATGATGAGGCTCAAGTGGACTTCCGGAAAAACCGGATAATAACCGATGAGCGCCGCCCGGCTGAGATCCAGGGTGCTGATGCGGCGATTGACCTCGGCTTCCGGCAGATTGAAGATCTTGAACACCCGTTGGTAGGTGGTGAGGTAATGGTCTTTGTGCCAGGTGGCCAGGCGAGGCAGGACATGTTCGTTGAGAAGTTGCTTCATCTGGCTGGGTATACCGGGCAGGAAAAAAATCGGCTTTTCGTCATGGATGAGCTGGTACCCGGCCATCCGCGATTTCGGGCTGAGGGCCTCAGCGCCCTCCGGCAGCCATGCCAGTTTTTCCAACTTGCCTACGGGGGTTGAGGTTATCTCGTCGAGATGGGCCCGTACCGTCGAGAGGATCTCGAGATTGGGCAGGGTCGGGCGGTTCAGGGCCATCGATACCGCCTCATTGGTCAGGTCGTCGTCGGTCGAGCCCAGTCCACCGGTGACGATCACCGCATCCACCTGGCTGATGGCCTTTTTCAGGGCCTCGCCGATCAGGGCCGGGGTATCGCCGATGGTGTGCATGGCATAGATCTCATAGCCAGCCTCAAAGAGCTGTCTGGCGGCAAAACTGCTCGTGGTGTTGAGGATCCGGCCTGAGGTCAGCTCGTCGCCGATGGCAATTATTTCAACCTTCATTTCTCTGTAACCTCTCCCAGGACACGTGTTTCTCTTTGTTCTGTCAACTGGACAGCCACCACGCTATTCATCAGACTCTCCGGTCCGGCAAACGAGACCGGCACGTAGTTATCGGTAAAACCCCGCAGGAGACCGTCGGCGCTGCGCTGGGTCTCCACCAAAACAGGCCGGCTCCTGCCCAGTTGCCCAGCATAAAAGGCGTTTTTCTTCTCTTCCCCGAGGGCCAGGAGCTCAGCGACCCGCCTGTTCTTGTCGACCTTTGCCACCTTGCCGTGAAAGGTGGCGGCCTCGGTGCCGGGTCGTTCCGAGTAGGGAAAGACATGGAGGTAAGTGCAGTTAAGCCTTGTAATAAAATCTCTCGTCTGGAGGAAATGGGCCTGGGTCTCACCGGGAAAGCCGACCATGATATCGATACCGATAGCGGCGTCGGGGAGAGAATGCCGGCAGAGGTCGATAATTTCGGCAAAACGGGCGGTCGTGTAGCGCCGATTCATCCGGCTGAGGATCTCGTCGTCACCGGACTGTAAGGGGATATGGAGATGGGGCATCAGGTTTGGTCGCTTCTGCATGAGGTCCAGCAGCTCTTCGGTGATCTCCAGAGGTTCGAGCGAACTGATTCGATAGCGCATGGCCGGCAAGGATGCGGAAAGTCTGTCGAGAAGACCGCCGATATCAGGCCCGCCCACCAGGTCACGGCCATACTGTCCCAAATGGATGCCGGTGACAACGATCTCCTTGTGGCCTTCTTCGGCGAAGATCGCGGCTTGTCGCACCACCTCGTCGGCCGGCAGGCTGCGGCTGGGGCCGCGGGAAAAGGGGACGATGCAATAGGTACAGTAGCTGTCGCAGCCGTCTTGGACCCGGAGAAAGGCCCTGGTCTTGTCTGCGAAACGCCGCACCGGCAATCGGCAGATCTCGGTGGCGGCCATGATATCGCCGATTTGCCGTTCCGGGAGCGAGTCGCCTTCCTGCAGGGCGGTCGCCACGACCAGATGCTTTTCGCTGTTACCGATGATGGAAAAAGAGCGTGTCTCAAGTTCGGGCATGTCGAGGAGCTCGGTTGCGGCAATCTCGGCATAGCAGCCGGTGATGATGATTCGTGCCTCGGGGTTGTGGCGCAAGGCCTGGCGGATGGCCTGGCGCGACTGGGCCCCGGCCTTGGCGGTGACGGCACAGGTATTGATGATAACGGCATCGGCTGTTTCGTCAGGCCCGCTTGTGACACAGCAGCCTGCCCGCTCAAAACCGCACTGGAAGGAGGCCGACTCGAATTGGTTCACCTTGCAGCCCAGGGTTGTAATGTGGATTTTTTTCATGATCTGTGTGAGGGGCTCAGAGAATGACCCCGGAGCCGAGAATCTCGTCTTCCTGGTAGAGTACGGCGAATTGGCCGGGGGTGACGGCCCGCTGCGGCTCGTCGAAATTCAGAACGGCCTGCCCGTTGCCACTGAGAGAGAAGCTGGCCCTTGCGCCCCTGTGGGTCGAACGCAGCCGCGCCTCGTGCCGACTGCCGTCCTCGGGTGGTGCGCCTGCCAGCCAGTGCAGATCTCCGATGTCGACCCGTTGCTGCAGGAGTTCATCCTCCTTGCCGACCACCACCCGGTTGGTCTGCGGCTCAAGACGCACCACATACCAGGGGGTGCTGTCGGGGATGCCGAGGCCGCGACGCTGGCCAATGGTGTAGCGGAACAGACCGTTGTGCCTGCCGATCTCCCGGCCATCGCGGGTGACAACAGGACCATCGGTGAGAGTGCCGGGGAATTTTTCTTCAAGAAAATCGCCGACCGTTTCATTGGCCAGAAAACAGACGTCCTGGCTTTCGAGACCAGCAAAACCTGTGAAGCCCTGCTCTTCGACAAAGAGGTAGATTTCAGCCTTGTTCCTCTCACCCAAAGGGAAGATGAGGCGGCTGAGTTGCGCCTGACCCAGCCGGGAGAGGAAATAGCTCTGATCCTTGAGCGGGTCGAGGCCCTTGTACAGGTGGAAAATGCCCTCACGTTCGATAATCCGGACATAGTGTCCGGTCGCCATGCCGTCCATGCCGGAGGCGAGGATCGCCTCAAGAAAGAGGCCGAATTTAATCTCGCGGTTGCAGATCAGGCAGGGATTTGGGGTCAGGCCATCGAAGTAGGTGGAGGAAAAATAGGCCAGCACCTTTTCGGCAAACTGCCTCTGCAGGTCGATGACGGTCAGGCTGATGCCGAGGCGGTCGGCGATCTCCTGCACCCGCTCCTGCTGGGCCTGGAAATCCGGTTGGGCGAGATGCATGAAAAAGCCCTGGACAGAGTAGTCTTTCTGCAGCATTATGGCACAGGCCGTCGAATCCACCCCTCCGCTCATGGCTATGCCGATACGTTTTCTGCTCACCGAAATCCTTGTAAACCCAGGCCGGGTATTCTAAAAAATGAAGGGAAAATGGCCTTGCATGGGCCGGGAAAATCAACGAAATACAATACCTCACGATGAAGGAAAAAGAAAGCGTCAAAGGCCAGGTTCCGGCCATACCCGAGCTTCTGGCCCCGGCTGGCAACTACGAAAAACTGGTGACCGCCGTACATTACGGGGCCGATGCCGTTTATCTCGGCGGCAAACAGTTCAGCCTGCGGGCCAAGGCCGGCAACTTCGGTCCCGAGTCGATGCGCCAGGCGGTGGTCTACGCCCATGCCCATGGGGTGAAAGTCTACGTGACCGTCAATATCCTCGCCCATAACGCCGACCTGCAGGGCCTGGACGCCTATCTCCTGGAACTGCGGGATATTGGGGCCGACGCCCTGATCATCTCTGACCCCGGCATTCTCCTGCGGGCCCGGACCGTGGTGCCGGAACTGCCGATCCATCTCTCGACCCAGGCCAATGTCACCAACCATCTGGCCGCCGCATTCTGGCTGGCACAGGGGGCGGTGCGCCTCAATCTGGCACGGGAGTTGTCGCTAGCCGAGATCGGAGAGATTCGCCGGGAGGTCGGGGGAGAGCTTGAGGTCTTCGTGCACGGAGCACTCTGTATATCCTATTCCGGACGCTGCATGCTCTCAAACTATATGACCGGTCGGGACGCCAACCAGGGCAACTGCGCCCATCCCTGCCGTTACAGCTACGCCTTGATCGAGGAGAAGCGACCGGGTCAGTATTATCCAGTCGAAGAAGATGAGCGCGGCACCTATATCTTCAACTCTAAGGACCTTTGCCTCTTGGATGTGCTGCCGGAGTTGGTGGCCGCCGGGGTCGATTCTCTGAAGATCGAGGGGCGGATGAAGTCGATCTTCTATGTCGGCGGGGTGGTGCGGGTTTATCGAGCTGCGCTCGATTTTCTGAAAGAACTACCGGCGGAGGCCTGGCGGCAGCCGGAGCAGATCAAACTGCCGGAGATTCTGATGGGCGAACTGCTCAAGACCGGCACCCGAGGTGCGACCGAGAATTTCATCCGCGAAAGACCGGGTGCAGGAGAGATGCTTTACGACACGCCGCGGGCAGAGCAGTTCTGCGAGCCGATCGCGGTGATCCGTAATGCCGGGGAGAGGCCGCTTGTCGAGGTACGAAACACCCTCCTTGCGGGAGAGTTGGCCGAATATATGGGCCGGGGGATGGAACTGGTTCCGCTGCGGATCACCGCCATGCACAACGAGCGCTTCGAGGCGATCAGCCGGGCCAATCCCGGCGAGCGAGTCGTTCTCACCACCGAACCGCCCCTGATCCAGGGCGAGGTCAACGATATCCTGCGCCGGACGAAAGAAAATAGGGACGCTGCCTAGTTTTTGCTTTATAAAAACTGGGGAGTGTCCCTATTTTCCAAATAAACTCTGACTATCTCCAGCCTTTGGGAGTGGGTATTTTAGCTAGACGTTTTCTTTGGAAATACTCTTCAATTCCTTTCGTGAGTTTTTCTCTTAGATCTTTAGAGAGGAAGAGTGCTTTTTGCGCTATATCAAGCTTATCGAATTCCTTAACATTGTCCGTTTTTAAAGAATCCAAAACTTCCAAATCAGTAAGACTTGCTTCCCACTGAGTATCTGAAACTATTTGATAAGTTATTATATAAACATGATTTGCCTTGGCATTGACACCCAGAATCAATGGCTTGCCAGTATATTTGTAGATCGTTGCTGGATTGGATATTTGAGTAAATGAAGATACACAAATAGCATACTGGCCTGGAACAAGCTCAAATTCAACTGCTCTTCCATTAAAATAAAGGTCTTTGATTTGCTTGTCTTTTTCATCGCGAACCCAATTGATCCGCAATGAACCGCCACTCGTTGCCAAGGGTATTATTAAGGCAATCTCTTGACGAGGGAGTGGTTCTCCAGAGTAGAGGCGGGTGCCAAGCGGAGCACCAGTCGGAGCGCAACCAAATAAAAAGCACATCAGAGTAATCAACGATAGAGAAATTATTTTTCGGCAGAAGGCCTTTTTCATATATTCCCCCTCTTTGCGATCTGGTGGTTATTTTTAACAAATTGCCAATTTTGTTTCATCTCCTGTCGCAATTGATACTGAAAGTTGAATAGAGGCTCAGAAAAAATAGCGAAGCAAAAAATGTTTTTCTTGGTGCTACATTGAGTCGATATCAAACATGAGAGTCCTATGTCATTATTTCTCGCTCATTTCTTTAGCTAATTGTGTGTAGGCCTTTTCAAATAGGCTTTGGAGGTTACTCTCTCTGGGATAAGTAAGCATCAGTGTCGAATACTCATCTTCTTCTTTAATCATAAAAGTGTCGGATGTTTCTATTTTCCCGGCAGACAATACATCAACCTTAACAGTCATCAAAAGATTAATCTTATTACTCATCGACCCCTGAACGAACAAAGTGAAATACTTGATATCTACTTTGACGTTGATTTTTTTTGGGGAGTTTTCATTAACTGGATATACGCTTTTAATGACCTTTTCGATCTCAGGCTTGATATCGTTTGTGAGTGTATATCTAAAATTGGCCTTACCGTTATCATTAAATAAGAGAACTTCGGTGCCTATCGGTGGCGCTTCGATTGTTACGCTCGATACCGGCTCTTTTAATTTACTAGGAGCTAAGGCCTTTGAGGATAAGGAAACCGTCTTTTCAATGACACAACCGCTCAATAAAACAGCCAAAAAAATCGCTATTACGATACGCATACATGTCTCCTTGAAAGAGTTGAATGGAAAAAAACAGTTATTTGCCACCAGGAGTGATCCTGGATGTTAGGTATAATTGCTAACATGCGATCGCAGCGTTTGTCAATGAGGTATTTGACGGTAAATCAGAAATATAGGCACATTACTAGTGTTGGTTTCGTATAAGAAAAATAGGGACACTCCCCAGTTTTTAGAAAGCAAAAACTAGGCAGCGTTCCTATTTTCTTTACTTCTTCATCCGAAGAATTTCCTGCTGCCAAAATGCCGGGCCGGTCTTGTGCACTGCCTCGCCGCGGCTGTCGACTGCCACCGTTACCGGCATATCCTCCACTTCAAACTCGTAGATGGCCTCCATGCCGAGATCGGCAAAGGCTACCACCCGCGATTTCTTGATGGCCTTCGAGACCAGATAGGCCGCGCCGCCGACTGCCATGAGATAGACGGCGCCGTGTTTCTTGATTGAAGCGATGGTGGCATCACCGCGTTCCGACTTGCCGATCATGCCCATCAGCCCGGCCTGTTCGAGCATCATATCAGTGTACTTGTCCATCCGGGTGGAGGTGGTGGGGCCGGCCGGTCCCACCACCTCGTCGCCCACCGGGTCAACCGGGCCGACATAATAGATGAAACGGTCTTTGAAATCGACGCCCTCCGGCAGGGGCTTGTTCTCGGCATAAAACTGTTGGATGCGCTTGTGGGCGGCATCGCGACCGGTAAGGATCTTGCCGTTTATAAGCAGGGTCTCGCCGGTTTTCCACGTGGCGATCTCGGCCTTGGTCAGGCCGTCGAGGTGGACGCGGCGGACGTCACCACCGGCTGTAAGCGCAATCTCGGGCCAGAGGTTGATGTCGGGCGGGGTGAAGACCGCAGGGCCGTTGCCGTCAAGATGAAAATGGATGTGGCGGGCAGCCGCGCAGTTGGGGATCATCGCCACCGGCAGCGAGGCCGCGTGGGTCGGGTATTCGCGGATTTTTACATCGACCACCGTGGTTAGGCCGCCGAGGCCCTGGGCGCCGATACCGAGGTCGTTGACTGCGTTGTAGATTTCCAGGCGCAGTTCCTCAAGTTTGTTGGCCGGGCCGCGGGCGATGAGTTCCTGCATGTCGACTGGTTCCATCAGCGATTCCTTGGCCAATAGCATGGCTTTGTCTCCGGTACCGCCTATGCCGATGCCGAGGATACCGGGTGGACACCAGCCGGCGCCCATGGCCGGTACGGTCTTTTTCACCCAGTCGACTATGGAGTCGCTCGGATTGAGCATCACAAATTTGCTCTTGTTCTCCGAGCCGCCACCCTTAGCGGCGATCAGCACTTCCAGGCCGTCGCCCGCTACCAATTCGGTATAAACTACAGCCGGGGTGTTGTCGCGGGTGTTTTTGCGATCGGTGGCGGGGCCAGCCACCACCGATTTGCGCAGGGTGTTGGTCGGGTCGCTATAGGCCCGCCGTACCCCTTCATCGACCATCTCCTGCACGGTTATATCGCTGTCAAAACGGCAATCCATGCCGATCTTGACAAAGGCCGTGACGATACCGGTATCCTGACACAACGGGCGCTTACCGATGGCGGCCATCCGGGAATTGATGAGGATCTGGCCGATGGCGTCCTTGGCTGCCTTGTTGGCCTCCCGCTTGTAAGCGGCGTGCATGGCCTGAACAAAATCGAGGGGATGATAGTAGGAGATATACTGCAGGCTGTCGGCGATGGAGTCGATAAAGTCGGCTTTCTTGATGGTCCTCATGGAGTGCCCTCTTTGGCTGAAGTGATAGATTATTCGAATTGTCATTGTTGTCTGCTGAATCGGGTAAAAATACTACTGCGAAAATACGTTTCTGGTCAAGCCTCGGCTTTTATGGAGAGTAGTGCAACGGATGATACTTCATTGAAATGCGAAGAACGAGAGAATTGAAAGGTGAAGGAAGGAGTCGAAATGTAACCGTTTTGTGTCGAACCGTTTTTTGAAAGA
>JAUYSF010000419.1 GCA_030696435.1 Desulfoprunum sp.
GAGCATCTGACCCAAGGCTACACCCTCAACCGTCAACGGTTGGAAACCAACGCCCGAGAACTGGAAGCAGCCCTGAAATTGGTGAAAAAGGCTGCCCAAAGCCCCGAACTGCAGGCCGACACCGGACGCGGATTGGTGGACATCGTCACCCGTTATGCCCAGACCTTCCTGCTGTTGCAGCGCTACGACGAAGGCCTGTTGACTGAACCCATCCAGCAAACGGGCGGCGCACTGCCCACATTGGACGAGGCCCGTGCCTCCTTGGCTGGACTGAAAGCAGATCTGATTGCCCATGGCGAGGCAACCGCTCTCTTTGGCCAGGAACGCGGTGACGCCTTTGCGGCCCTGCTGGGCAATCTGGAGCAGACGGTTTTTGGCGAACCCGCGTATCCGAGCATTGAGACCAAGGCTGCACACCTGCTTTATTTTATCATCAAGAATCACCCCTTTTTCGATGGCAACAAGCGTAGCGGTGCCTTTTTGTTTGTTGATTTTCTGAACCGCAACGGTCGCCTGCTGGATGGCAACGGCAATCCGGTGCTCAACGATATTGGCCTGGCGGCCCTGGCCCTGCTGGTGGCGGAGTCTGACCCGGCGCAAAAAGAGACGATGATCCGCCTGATTATGAATATGCTGGTCCCTGGAGGTAGGGGATGAACGGTAGCCGAAACTCTGTCTTCAATCCGATCCATGCGGCTTTTTCCCTTTCCTTCACGGTACAATAAATGAGTCGAATCCAGGCCAATCTCCTTCTCACCCTTGCCGCCGTGATCTGGGGCAGCGCCTTTGTCGTGCAGCAGATAGGCACCGGCAACCTCGGCACCATCTCCTTTACCGGGGCTCGGTTTCTGCTCGGGGCCTTCGTGGTCCTGCCTTTTGCCATCAGGCAGTTTCGGCGAGTGGAGCGGGAGGAGCGTTCTATGGAACGTCGCGACTGGTACGGTCTGGTCGCCACGGGCCTGGTGCTCTGTACCGCCGCAGTGCTCCAGCAGCATGGGATATTACGGACGACGGTGGCCAATGCCGGATTTCTCACCGCCCTCTATGTGCCGATGGTACCGATTATCGGTCTGATCTTTCTGCGGCGCCGGGTGCACTGGTTTGTCTGGCCGGCCTCCATCGGCTGCTTTATCGGCACTTACATTATGAGCGGGACCCAGGGGCTTGACATCCACATCGGTGATCTCTGGGTCATTTCCAGCACCCTGTTCTGGGCAGTGCATGTCCTCCTGGTTGGGATTATGGCCTCGCGGACGCGGGCGCCTCTCGTGGTGGCCACCAGCCAGTTCTTGGTCTGCGGGATTGTTGGACTGATAGTGGGCTTTTTTGTTGAGCATCCCGTCCTGGCTGATTTCCTCGGGGCCTTCTATGGTATCTGCTATGTCGGGATCTTTTCGGTGGGTATGGCCTTTACCCTGCAGGTGGTGGGTCAGCGTTTCACCCCGGCTGCCGATGCCGCCATCATCCTCAGCTCGGAGACGGTGTTCGCCGCCCTTGCCGGTTTCGTCTTTCTTGACGAACGGTTGTCCGCAGTTCGGCTTTTAGGTGCGGCCTTGATTCTCTTCAACATCGTGGCCGTCGAGGTCCTGCCGATGCTGAGAAAAACGCGGCCTCTGAGTTGAATGACCCGGTGCTGGCGGTGGCTGCCCCGTCGCCGGGTGTGAGGGGAAAAGGCCTTGCATTTTTCGGGTAATTTTTTTATCAGAGAGTACCACTCAGTGCCGCCCTGCCGGCAGCGTCTGGCCGATAACCGCCCTGCAGGGGCATCTCCTACGGAGTCACTTTCGCGGACGCGATTCATTTCCCCTATGAAACCCTTAACTTGTTCACAAACAGGAGGATCCCACCATGGCCATCCATGTCGCTGACCACCCCCTCATCAAGCATAAGCTCGGTCTTATGCGGCAGCATGACATTTCCACCAAGGACTTTCGGGACCTCTCCTCAGAGGTGGCCAGACTTCTGACCTACGAGGCCTCTAAGGATCTTGAGACCCAGAAGAAGACCATCCAGGGTTGGGCCGGGCCTGTCGAGGTCGAGGAGATCAAGGGCAAGAAGATCACCATTGTACCGATTCTGAGGGCCGGTCTCGGCATGATGAATGGGGTTATCGATATGATACCCTCGGCCAAGATCAGTGTGGTCGGCTACTATCGCAACGAAAAAACCCTGCAACCGGTGGAATACTACGTCAAAACTGCAAGCGATCTGGAGGAGCGAGTGGCCCTCATCCTTGATCCGATGCTGGCGACAGGCGGCACCCTGCTGGCGACCATCGAAACCCTAAAAAAACGGGGATGTCGCACGATCAAGGGCATTTTTCTGGTGGCTGCACCGGAAGGGTTGAAAAGGGTTACCGAGGCCCATCCGGATGTCGATATTTATGTGGCGGCGGTCGATGAACGGCTGAATGAGGTCGGCTATATCCTGCCCGGTCTCGGCGATGCGGGCGACAAGATTTTCGGCACAAAATGACCCTGACCGGCACATCTCATTCCGTGCCGGTTGCCGTCGGGAAGAAGTTTTTATCTGCTTGACCTCCGGCTTTGTAAGCATGTATAGGTGAAGCAGAAGTCTGTATTACAGTAAAGTAGTGGATGTTTGGTTGAGTGGAGCAAGGCAGTTTTCACGAAAACAAAAACAGGAGACGACAACAATGGGAAAAACAACGAAGTTGCTCGCCGCGTTCTGCGGTTTTTCACTGCTGGCTCTGGGTGCCCTCGATATTCAGGCAAAGACTTTGGTCTATTGTTCGGAGGCCAGCCCTGAGGGGTTCAATCCCGCCTTCTACACCGGAGGAAATACCCTTGATGCCACATCCAAAAATCTCTTCAACAAACTGGTAGAATTCGAGCGGGGCACAACCACACTCATTCCCGGTGTCGCCGAGGCGTGGGAGATGTCAGCCGATGGCAAGGAGTATACCTTCCATTTGCGCAAAGGTGTGAAATTCCATACCACGAAGATCTTTGCCCCGACCCGTGAGCTCAATGCCGATGACGTTATCTTCAGCTTCATGCGGCAGCTCGACCCAAAAAACCCCTTCTATAAAGTCTCAAACGGTACATATGTATATTTTAACGATATGGGTATGCCTGATCTCATTAAAGAGATTGTCAAGGTCGACGATCATACCGTTAAATTCATTTTAAAAAGCAAACACGTGACGATGCTTGCTGATATAGCCATGGATTTTGCCTCAATCCAGTCGAAAGAGTATGCCGACAAGATGATGGCCGCCGGCACCCCCGAGGTGATCGATCAGGAGCCCGTCGGCACCGGACCATTCCAGTTCGTGTCCTACCAGAAGGACGCGGTCATCCGCTACAAGGCCAATCCCGACTACTGGATGGGCAAGGCTCCCATCGACGATCTGGTCTTTGCCATTACTCCCGATGCCTCCGTCCGTTATCAGAAGCTGAAGGCTGGCGAATGCCATGTCATGGCTATGCCAAATCCGGCCGATATCGCCGCGATGGCCAAGGATCCCGAAGTCAATCTCATGCAGCTGGAGGGGCTGAACGTCGGCTACCTGGCCTACAATACCATGCAGAAGCCGTTTGACAACCCGAAGGTCCGCAAAGCCCTGAATATGGCGATGAACAAGAAGGCGATTATCGATGCGGTCTTCCAGGGTGCCGGTAAAGTCGCCAAGAATCCGCTACCGCCGACCATCTGGTCCTATAACGATAAGGTTGTCGATGATCCCTACGATCCGGCGGCCGCCAAGAAGATGCTCGACGAGGCAGGTGTCAAAGGGCTGAAGATGAAGGTCTGGGCGATGCCTGTATCCCGTCCCTATAATCCGAATGCAAGGCGCATGGCCGAGCTCATCCAGGCCGACTGGGCCAAGGTCGGTGTTAAGGTCGAGATCGTGAGCTACGAGTGGGCTGAATATCTTAAAAGCGGTCAGGCAAAGGATCATGATGGGGCTATCCTTCTTGGCTGGACCGGCGATAACGGAGATCCGGACAACTTCCTGGCGACAAATACCAGCTGTGAGTCCGTTGGTGGCAACAACTATGCGGAATGGTGCTATAAACCCTTTGAAGATCTGATCCAGAAGGCTAAGGTCGTCTCCGATCAGGCGGAGCGGACCAAGCTCTACGAGCAGGCCCAGGTGATCTTCAAGGAGCAAGCGCCATGGGCGACTATCTCCCACTCCCTAGTCTCAGAGCCACTACGTAAGGAGGTCGTCAATTACAAGATCGATCCGCTTGGCGGCCATATCTTCTATGGAGTCGATTTGAAGTAAGAGTCCGACAAGACCGGGCGGTTAAGGCTGCCCGGTCTTTCGTCTATCCGGGCGGGTCTGCCGGAAAGTTCACCCCCCGGCAGACCTGGAATTCAACTCCGTCAGAATCTTTTTATGGCCGCATTTTTTCTCAGGAAACTTTTTGTCCTCCTGCCGACCTTCTTTGGTGTTACGCTCCTTGCCTTTGTTTTTATCCATATGCTTCCCGGCGATCCCATTCTCCTCATGGCTGGAGAACACGGCATGAGTCCGGAGCGCCATGCCACGCTGATGAAGGAGTTCGGTTATGACCGCCCCTACTATATTCAGTATGGCCTGTATCTCAAAGGTCTGTTCCACGGCAATCTCGGCCAGTCCATCATCACCAGGAAGCCTGTTTTGCAGGAGTTTCTAACCCTCTTCCCGGCAACGATCGAACTGTCGGTTTGCGCCATTTTCATCGCGGTGTTCTTCGGTCTGCCGGCCGGTATGATTGCCGCCACCAAACGCGGCTCGGTCTTTGACCATGCAGTCATGACCGGGGCACTGGCCGGCTACTCAATGCCCATCTTCTGGTGGGGGCTGCTGCTTATAATCTTCTTTTCCGGCATCCTCGGGTGGACTCCGGTTTCTGGCCGGATCTCTCTGATGTTTTTTGTCGAACCGACCACCGGTTTCATGCTCATCGACAGCCTGCTCTCCGATCAGGCGGGGGCCTTCCGTTCGGCGATTTCGCATCTGATCCTGCCAGCGCTGGTGCTTGGCACTATTCCGCTGGCAGTCATTGCCCGTCAGACCCGTTCGGCGATGCTTGAGGTCCTCGGCGAAGACTATGTCCGTACCGCCAGGGCCAAGGGGCTGGGGCCGATCCGGGTCATCGGGGTACATGCCTTGCGCAATGCCATGATCCCGGTCATCACCACGATCGGGCTGCAGGTGGGGACCCTCTTTGCCGGGGCCATTCTCACCGAGACAATTTTTTCCTGGCCGGGGATCGGCAAGTGGATGGTCGATTCGATCTTCCGGCGCGATTATCCCTCGGTACAGGGCGGACTGCTGCTCATCGCCACAGTCGTCATGCTGGTAAACCTCGTGGTTGATCTGCTCTACGGCCTGATCAATCCACAAATCAGGTACATGGATTAGAGATGACCCAAGCGCATATCCTTCAGGAAGAGATTGACAGCCGCCGTGGCGGCTATCGTGCCCTGCTGGCCGAGTTCTGGGCCTCTTTCAGCGAAAACCGCGGCGCCGTCTATGGCCTGTTCTTTTTTATCTGTATTGTCCTCATTGCCATCTTTGCCAATTTCATCGCCCCCCATGAACCCACCGAACAGTTCCGGGAGGCCTTTCTGCAACCACCTTTCTGGCAGGCCGGAGGTGACCTGCGTTTCCCCCTCGGCACTGACGCAGTGGGCCGCGACCTGTTGTCGCGCCTGATATTCGGGGCTCGTTTCTCCCTGTTCATCGGCTGTATTGTGGTTTCCGTGTCGCTCATCATCGGGGTCTTTCTCGGCCTCTGTGCCGGCTATTTCCGGGGCAAGATCGATATTGTCATCATGCGGGTCATGGATATCGTCCTGGCCTTTCCCAGCCTGCTCCTGGCCTTGGTACTAGTCTCTGTCCTTGGACCCAGCCTGATCAATGCGATGATCGCCATCGCCATCGTCCAGCAGCCCCACTATGTGCGTCTGACCCGGGCGGCGGTCATGGGCGAGATGACCAAGGACTATGTGACTGCAGCGCGAGTGGTTGGGGTGCGGATGCTGCGCCTGATGTTTATCACCGTGCTGCCCAACTGCATGGGGCCGCTCATCGTCCAGGCCGCCCTGAGTTTTTCCTCGGCCGTTCTCGATGCCGCAGCGCTGGGTTTTCTCGGTATGGGGGCCCAACCGCCGACCCCGGAGTGGGGCACTATGCTGGCCGAGGCGAGAGAGTTCATCCTGCGGGCCTGGTGGGTCGTGACATTTCCCGGCCTTGCGATTCTTTTAACGGTTCTGGCCATCAATTTGATGGGCGATGGTCTGCGAGATGCCCTTGATCCGAAACTCAAACGATCCTGAGGCCTGCCATGCCACTTCTTGAAATCGAAAATCTCTCGGTAACCTTTCAGACGACCGGCGGTCTTTTTACGGCAGTTGATCGTGTCACCCTGTCGCTTGAGGCGGGAGAGATCGTTTCCATCGTTGGTGAATCGGGTTCTGGCAAATCGGTGGCCATGCTGGCCCTGATGGGCCTGCTGCCCTGGACGGCGACTGTGACTGCCGATGTCATGCGTTTTGACGGCAAGGATATCCTGACCCTGGCCAAGAATCAGCTCAGAAAGATCATCGGTTGTGAGATGGCCATGATCTTTCAGGAGCCGATGACCAGTCTCAACCCCTGTTTTACCGTCGGTTTCCAGCTCACCGAGAGCCTCAAGGTCCACCTTGGCATGAACCGCCGGGAGTGCAAACGCCGGGCCCTCGAACTCCTTGATCAGGTTGGTATCCCGGAGCCCGAGAAACGCCTGGCAGCCTTTCCTCATCAGCTTTCCGGCGGCATGAATCAGCGGGTGATGATCGCCATGGCTATTGCCTGCAACCCGCGGCTGCTTATCGCCGATGAGCCGACCACAGCCCTTGATGTGACGATTCAGGCCCAGATCCTCGATCTGCTCCTGCGCCTGCAGCGCGAAAAGAACATGTCCCTGATTCTCATCACCCATGACATGGGGGTTGTGGCGGAGACAGCCGAACGGGTTGTTGTGCAGTATGCCGGCCAGCAGGTGGAGCGGCAGGATGTCCGGGGGCTGTTCAGCAATCCTCATCACCCCTATACCTCCGCCCTGCTCGCCTCCTTGCCGGAGCGATCGGCCTCGAAATACCTGCCGTGCATCGCGGGCGTGGTGCCGGGCCAGTTTGACAAGCCGGTGGGCTGCCTCTTTTCGCCGCGCTGCCGGTATGTCACCGATCTCTGCCGCAAGACACCGCCTGAGCCTGCGGCGGCTGAACTGGGTTGCGCCCTGTGCCATTATCCCCTGCAAAACGGCATACCCCAGGGCCATCCCGTTGCCCGGGAGGAAATCCGATGACATCCGCAGTTGTCCTGGAAGCGACCGATCTCACCCGGCATTATCAGATAAGTCGGGGCGCGTTTCGTCAACCTGGCCTGCTCAAAGCCCTGAATGGAGTGACCTTCAGCCTGCAGAGAGGCAAGACCCTGGCCGTTGTTGGAGAATCAGGCTGCGGTAAATCGACCCTCGCTCGCCTGGTTACCCTCATTGAAACACCCACCTCCGGCGAATTGCGGATCGCGGGCGTTGATCTGTCGCGTTCCGACAATGCCACCCGCCGCACCTGGCGCTCCAGGGTCCAGATCGTCTTTCAAGATCCCTACGGATCGCTCAATCCGCGCCAGAAAATCGGCCTGGCTCTTGAAGAACCGCTGCTCGTCAACAGCAGCAAGACAAAAGACGAACGCCGCAAGGCGGCCCAGGATATGCTGGCCCTTGTCGGTCTGCGCCCCGAACATTATGATCGCTATCCGCATATGTTCTCAGGTGGACAGCGCCAGCGAATAGCGGTTGCCAGGGCCCTGATGCTCAACCCGGAGATCTTGGTACTGGATGAACCGGTCTCAGCCCTCGATGTCTCGATCCAGGCCCAGATCCTCAATCTCCTCGTTGATCTGCAGGAGCGCTTCAATCTGGCGTATCTCTTTATCAGCCACGATCTCTCGGTTGTCCAACATATCGCCGATGATGTGATGGTGATGTACCTGGGAGTGCCGGTTGAATCAGGGAGCCGGGATACGATCTTCACCGATCCGAAACACCCCTACACCCAGGCCCTGCTTTCGGCCACCCCGGTTGCCGATCCCTTTAGGGTCAAAAAACGTATTGTCTTGCGAGGAGAACTGCCCTCGCCGATCAGTCCGCCGTCCGGCTGCACCTTCCATCCCCGCTGCCCGGTGGCTATTGATATCTGCGCCAAAGTTAACCCGGAACTCCGCAGGGTCGGGAAGAGCCTGGTGGCCTGTCATGTGGCCAAAGTCTGAAGAATGATGTGGAGCCGGTTGTGTATGGCACCGCTGAATTGAATTGATGTGATCTAAGAATCCTACCATTGGAGGTTGAAGCATGAGTTTTCCCCTTGATCTGAAACGTTATACGCCGCTGCGTTTCTCCTTGTCGCAGACCGTTCTGTCCGATGAAGAACGGGCAACCCTTCGCGCAAATATCACGATCGTCCGTGACAGCCTGATCTTTTTCACGGCCTTTGCCAATGTCAAAGGACTGGGCGGCCATACCGGCGGCGCTTTCGATATCGTGCCTGAGTTGCTCATTGTCGATGGTTTTATGAAGGGCAGCCCGGACATCCATCCGGTCTATTTCGATGAGGCCGGACACCGGGTGGCCATTCAGTATATGATGGCGGTTCTGAACGGTCATCGCTCTGCAGACTCCCTGCTGCACTACCGCGAATACGGTCATGGCTACTATGGCCATCCAGAACGCGATGACCAGGCGGGGGTCTTCTTTTCCTCCGGCCGGCTCGGCCATATGTGGAGTTATGTCAATGGAGTGGCCGAGGCCGATCCTGCCAAGACGCTGGTGATGTTCGGTAGCGACGGCTCGCAGATGGAAGGAGACGATGCCGAGGCCGCCCGCTACGCCGTGGCCCGCAATCTCAAGGTCAAACTCTTTATAGATGATAATGATGTGACCATCGCCGGCCATCCGAGCAAATACATGCAAGGCTATGATGTGACCAGAACTCTGGCCGGGCATGGTCTTGCGGTAGATGAAGGTGACGGCGAGGATCTTGACGCCCTCTTTCTCCGGATCAAAAAGGCCCTGACCGCTGACGGTCCGGTGGCCCTGGTCAATAAACGCCTCATGGCAGTCGGGGTCCCCGGCATCGAAGGCCTGCCCAAGGGCCATGATGTCATCCCGGTCAACCTGGCGGTCGATTACCTGGAAGCGCGTGGCTACACCGAGGCGGTTGCCCTGTTGAAGAATTACACAGCCCCGAAGAACAAGGTTGTTTATCTGGGCAGCAGCCCCGAGACCGCCAAGAACCGTGACGATTTCGGCAAGATTGTCTGCGAGATCCTCTCGGGCATGGACGATATCAAGAAAAAAGTCATTGTCGTTGATTCGGATCTTGAAGGATCCTGCGGCCTGCACCATATCCGCAAGAACTATCCCGAGGTCTATGTCCATGCCGGGATTATGGAGCGCAACAATTTTTCGGTAGCCGCCGGTTTCGGCTCGGAAGCGGGACGGCAGGGGATCTTCGGCACCTTTGCGGCCTTTCTGGAGATGGTGGTCTCCGAGATCACCATGGCTCGTCTCAACCACGCCAATGTTCTCGCCCATTTTTCCCATTCCGGGGTCGACGACATGGCCGATAATACCTGCCATTTCGGCATCAACAACTTCTTTGCCGATAACGCCTTGGCCGAGAGTGATCTAACCCGGCTCTACTTCCCGACCGATGCCTTGCAGCTCAAGGCGGTTTTGAAGACCATTTTTCATGAACCCGGTCTGCGCTTTATCTTCTCGACCCGCTCCGCCACTCCGTTTATCCTGACGGAAACAGGAGAGAAATTCTACGGGGAGGGATATACCTTCGTGCCGGGTCGCGACGAGATTATCCGCGAGGGCTCGGCCGGCTATGTCATCTCCTACGGCGAGATGCTCTATCGCTGCCTTGATGCGGTGGAACAACTCAAGGCTGAGGGTATTCAGGTCGGTCTGATCAATAAGACGACACTCAATGTCCAGGATGAGGCCATGCTTGCCAAGGTCGGCCGGAGTCCCTTGGCCCTCATCGTCGAGAGCCAGAACAGCAAGACCGGTCTCGGCTGTCGCTACGGAACCTGGCTCTTGGAAAATGGCTTTACCCCGAAATACGCGGCCATGGGTACGAGTAAACTGGGCCACGGCGGCCTCGACGAGCAGCTGCCGCACCAGGGCCTGGCGGTCGAAGATATTAAGAACCGGATTCGGACTCTGGTCAGGGGTTGATATATCAGAACCCTGATTGAGGTTTTTTTTAAGACCCAAGGCCATATCCTGGTGGAGCCAGAACATGGCCTTGGTATTTGAAACACAAGGAAGGATACTATGCCGCCCTTTGATGCACTGCTGCTGTTTTTTACATCTTCGATCCTACTGGCCCTAGCGCCGGGGCCGGACAACCTTTTTGTCATGATCCAGGCCGCCCAGCGCGGCAGGGTTGCGGGTCTGGCCGTTACCTTGGGACTTTGCACCGGCCTGCTCTTCCATACCACCGCGGTGGCCTTCGGTCTGGCTGCGGTTTTCAAGGCCTCGGCCTTGGCCTTCAATCTCCTCAAATATCTCGGTGCCGGCTATCTGCTCTATCTGGCCTGGGGGGCCTTTCGGGCCGGCGATGACGGCGGCGGTGACTCCTCGGCTGTCGATTTGCCCTTTGCCCGATTGTACCGGAGGGGTATCATCATGAATGTCACCAATCCCAAGGTCTCGATCTTCTTCCTCGCCTTTCTGCCCCAATTCGCCGACCCCCAATATGGTCCATTGGTGCCGCAGATGGTCTTGCTCGGTGCCCTGTTTATTCTGGCAACGATCCTGATATTCGGTGGGATCAGCCTTTTGGCCGGGGCCTTCGGCGCGCGCTTCCGCGAGTCGGCGCGGGCAAAAAGGGTCCTCAACTGGCTGGCCGGCAGTGTCTTTGCGGGTCTGGCCGTGAAACTGGCCATTGCGGAGCGCTAGAAAAATGCCTGAGCTCAATCGCCTAGTTCGGCCTGGTAGGACAGCCCGCTCAGTGCTCTCAGAGTCCGGCCTTGTCCTGGTCCCGCCTGAACACTGGAGTCTCCTGCCACCGGGAGATGCGGCCCTGACCCGCCGGGTTAAGGAGATGGGGCCGGTCTGGCTGGTCCAGGTGAAGATGGGCCGCAGGCTCATCTCAAAAGGCATATGGGCTGATTCTGCTCATATTGCCAGCGCTCGCATGGCGATAGAGGACAAACGCGCTACCCCCGAATATGCCAGAAAGCGCGAGACCGATTTGGCTAGACGGCATCGCCTGCACGAGGCCTATGTCGAGGAATTCTACTTGGAAACCCTGCGGTTTCTCGATTTTCATCCCCGGCACCGGGTGCTCGCAGAGGGTCTGGCCCGGCGGGTAACCGATCATGCCACTCCGGTCGGCAGCGGCACGGTAGCGAGAACCGAACGTATTCCGCTGAGCGAGCGGGTGCGAGCTGCGATCATCGCCTGGATGCGGCACCAAACCACATCCTACGATTCGATGAAGATCGCCCGGATCCACGGCCGACGTCGGGAGGTGCGGCGACAGCTGGCAGAACGATCAACGGAGATACTGGCAACCTATCGCTCAGACTGCTTGATCGATCAAAGTACCTGTCCGCTGTGGAACATCCTGACTGAGGTTAGCCCTGATTGATAGAGCACAGAACCTGAAGTTTGCCAGCCGATAATCGGTTGAAACTGAAAGCAGCAACACCATAAGGAGCACACAGTGAAACGGCATATTGATACTATCGAACGCGCCGTCAAATAAAACCTATTGTCCTCTTTTTCATTCCTGTAGCATCTCTGAAGAGATGAGGAATGGTGTTCATTTTTCGCCTGATTTCCAGGGTAACTCTCAATTGCAAAGGAGTGAACAATGAAAAAAATGATGTATTCTCTGTTGGCAACCGGATTTCTCTGTCTCGCCACATTTGGCTTGGCGAACAGCAGCCAGCCAACCGCCGGGACGGAGCTCCGGCCGACGCAGAAAGCCATGCAGGCCAGGGCCGGCTGGATGAAGGCCATGAATGCGAATCTGACCGGCATGAAATATGACGAGGTGGGCAAAGATGCAGCGGCTCTAGCGTCCCAGACAGATGCAGCTGCTGGAAAGATTGCCAATCCCCTCGCCAAGGAACTGACCCTGAAGGTCTCCACGCTGGCTACGGCCGTGGCCGATGCCGCCGGCAAAAAGGATGGTGAGACCGTCAAGGTGAAGCTGGCCGAGATCAAGGCCACTTGTGGAGAGTGTCACGCTAAAATCCGCGATAAGAAGTAGGTCGAACAACTTTCCTTAAAAAAACTGCAGCCCTTAGCTCATTCGTGGTGGGAGAAGGGCTGCAGATGCGCTTCAGAGCCCTGAAGGAAGATTGGCCAAGCTTCTTTGGTCGCTGATTTTTAATAAAGTATCCTTTTAACGCTTGCAACGCCGATTTTTGCGATTTCAATGAGAAATCCCTCAATGATTGACGGGCTTGCATTGTCCGCATCAATCAAAACGGCTAAGGTAAAACCATTTTCCTTATGAATTGCCATTACCTGGCCTCCTTTTGTTTTTCAGATTTCCAAAGAACAAACCCAGAAGTACTCGAAGAGAATCTGTCTTGTAATTCCCATGCCAAATCAAGCGTTAACTTTGTCGGCTGCACTGTGCGGCTCCTCGCAGTACGTGTATGTCCTGTCTCGTCGCTGCTCGCTTGCCTTCGCGTTCTCATCTTGATTTCGAAATGGAATAATGCGTTTGGTGGCTGAATAGAGATTTCCCTCAAAGAAGAAACAGGGTGTATTGCGTATATCTCCTGATAATCAAAAAGCAACACCTTTGAGAGATGCCCCAGGTGCAGTCGGGTGTAGAAATCAGGCAATATGCTCACAATTTAAAACGTTCGATTTCCTTTCTTCCATAGCCTCAAGCAGAGATTTTTCGGGCTAAAGATTTCCCACTGCATGTGGTGGTAAGAGCGGCAAAGAGAAGAAGATTCTCCTTGAGTTTTACCCTGTAGTTTGTTACGCAAAAGCATTGTTTAAATGAGCGGTATATTTCAAATGGAAGGGCCTCGGATATGCGCGGAGAAAACGAACCAATATTGCTTGTCTGCCCTAAGTGCAGGCAACCGATGATCGTCTATCTGCCGATTGAAGACCTGCCGAAGTGTCCCAATCCGGAGTGTAAGGGGACGAGGATGATCATTGAAGAACTGCTCGACGAAGGGAAATCGTTTTAGCCTGAAGTGTATGGTCAGGGGCCTGAAAATGGCCCTTTTAAATCTGTAAACGTAACTTAAGGAGATGACAATGAAGAAAGTATCCTTGCTATTTGCCGTGCTGGTCGCCCTGGCGTTCACCGCCACGGTCACCATGGCTGGTACCCTGGAAGAAATTCAGAAACGCGGCAAACTGCGTGTCGGCATGGAACCCGGCTACATGCCCTTTGAGTTGAAGAACCAGAAGGGCCAGATCATCGGTTTTGATGTTGATATGGCAGCCCGAATGGCCAAGGCCATGGGGGTTGAGCTGGAGCTGGTGGATACGGCCTGGGATGGCATCATTGCTGCCCTCCTCACCGGTAAATTCGACGTCATTATGTCCGGCATGACTCTGACCCAGGATCGGAATATGGCCTTCAACTTTGCCCCGCCCTATATCGTCATTGGTCAGTCCATCCTCCTCAAAAAAGACCTCACAGGTGCAATCAAATCCTACAAGGATCTCAACGACGCCAAGTACACTGTCGCCTCCAAACTGGGAACCACCGGCGAACAGTCCACCAAGCGCATGATCCCCAACGCCAAGTACATCTCCTATGAGACCGAGCAGGAAGGTGTTCTTGAGTTGGTGAATGGCAAGATCGATGCTTTCATATATGACCTGCCATATAATACTGTGGCCTTTGGTCAGAAAGGCCAAGGCAAGATTGTTCATCTCGATACCCCGTTCACCTTCGAGCCTCTGGCCTGGGCTGTACGCAAGGGTGATCCCGATATCCTGAACTGGATGGAAAACTTCATGTACCAGATCAAGAATGACG
>JAUYSF010000478.1 GCA_030696435.1 Desulfoprunum sp.
CAATTCTCCCACGATGCGACGCGGATCACAACTGTTGCATCACACGGGAGGGATTGCGACACATCCACATTTTTGTTGTATATCCATCAAGATAGGCAAATTGACAAACTTACCGATACTCAAAGGACTCTTGCGCTCTACCTGTTTTCACGGATTACGGCAAAAGTAGATGGAAACACTCAGACACGTGAGCACCAACGAAAAGATGCCGACGAGTGCGGCGTGGAGCCGCACTCGTCGGCCGGCCAGGATGTCATGTGAGTTGGCATGGGAAAAAGGAATCAGGAACAACAGACTCTATTATCGGGAAGGAGATTCCTGCCAATCGAAAACAATCGGCAAGCGATAGACGATAAAGCGATACACCACACAGTAGACGGCATAGAGGGTGATGGTCAGCCAAATCTCCTTCCAATGCGGAACCTCCAGGTATAATTGATAGTTAAAACAAAATATTGCGGTATTTAGACGATTCCAGACAATCCCGATAACCGTGATAAAGGCGGCAAAGCGAACTGTCCCAACCGCCCCGCTGCGAACACCGCCGGCAAAAAGCAGCATCGGCAGCACTACCCCAAGGCCGATTTCCAGGAGATAGTAGCCTCCCCAGCCGGTGAGGAGATGTTCCCACTCGTTATCATGGGCCAGGGCGACCAGCTTTATCACCAGGTAGGTGATCATGGCATAGGACGCACCCTTGGCAAGCCCCAGGGTTATCCGGTCAAGACTTGCCGTGAAATCCCTGCCGCAGCGCCAGGGCAGGTAGCGGGCGATCAGGGTGGAGCTGACGATGACCATGGCCAGGCCGCCGAAAACGGCGGAGCAGAGAAAATGGATCCATTGGAATTCGGTCGATAGCCAGAGGGGATGGAGCTTGCTCGGGGCATAGGTAAAGAGGGCGCCAAGGGCTCCCTGATGCAGGGTGGAGAGGATAATGCCGGCGATAGTAAGACCCAGGGCGATGCGTTTGATGTGCTTTTTCCAAGCCGGCCTGCCCAGCCACTCGAACAGGGCCGGCAGGACCTCGGCGATCTGCACCGAGAGATAGGTGGCGACATGCCAGGCCACCAGAAAGAGTACTGAGGCAGGGCCGAACGAGACAAACATGGGATAAGCAAGCCGCCAGGGCATCCCGAGATCCACCTCCAGATAGACAACGGCGAAAAAATAACCGAGAAGGCCGTTGAGCAGAGCCAGACGTTCAATGGGATGGAAATCCGTTCTGCCAAACAGGGTGACCGTGGTCCCGAGGAGAAACCCCGAGGCCGACAGGGGAACCATGCCGAACAGACCGAACCCGAGAAAAAGCCCCCAGGGATAATCATTGGAGGCATGCGTTACCGCCCCCAGACCATAGATATAGCGCTGCAGAAGAAGCGGCAGGCCCACGGAAAAGAGTATCAGGAGCAGCCAGTTCACCGGGTTGCGCCACACCTGCCGCAGGTACTGGTCCATTGTCAGGCCGAGGAGCAGCCGCTCTTTTAAGCTCCAGGACGTTCCATCGATCTTGCTCGAGCCGCTGACGGGTGCGTACACGTTTTCGGAGATTGCCGTCCTCATTTTTCCCCCTCCTGCTCATTTTCACTTGTTGTTTCCTGATGTTGCCCCTTGCGGGTGGCCAGCAGATGAAAACCCGCAAACAGCGCCGGCCAGATCGTCAGGACCATCGGTACCATACCCAGGAAGTTCTTTACCGAATCGAGTATCGGTTCGTGGGGGATCTCCATATCGAAGCCGACTTCAGCAAACGGCACAGGCGAGAGATACAGCCATGACGTGCCTCCCGCCTCATATTCACCGTAGATATGGTCGACATAGCTTCCTCTGTTTTCCTCTATCCGGCGGCGACCGATCTTGATCAGTTCCTCACGTTTGCCGAACACCAGTGCCTCCTGGGGGCAGGCCTCCACACAGGCCGGCGGCTTGCCGTACTTCAGCCTGGTATCGTAGCAGAAGATGCATTTGAGAATGCGGGGATCAAAGGCGCTTGAATATTTGAAGGTCGGGATATAGAAAGGACAGGCCACCATGCAAGTCCTGCAACCGACGCAGACATCGGGATTATAGATGACCGCTCCTTCGGGCGTCTTGGTGTAGGCGTTGACGAAACAGGACGAGAGACAGGCCGGTTCCTGGCAGTGATTGCACTGCACCTTTTTGAACAAGGGGTGCTCCTGCCCCGGCACCTCGTAGCGGTTGACTACCGTATAGCAGTTTTCATCGGTACGCCTCTGCTGGCCATGCTCATCGTTTGCAAAAACAGTATCGTCAGTGAACGGCAGATCGGGGGGCGGCAGATGCTGTTCGGCATTGCAGGCCGCCTCGCAACTCCTGCATCCCACGCAGCGACTCAAATCAACCAGCACGCCCAGGCTCTCCGTATACTTTTTCACCTGGTGCGCCGATCCGGCCGCGGGGCGCTGCAGCAGTGTCGCGATTGTCGCAGCCACCCCGCTTTTCAGGATTGTTCTTCGGCTTGTTTTCTCAGACATCAGCGTCTCTCCTTGGTTGTTCCATGGTCCCGGCCAAGCGTTCCGGGCCTCTCATTTCTTCACCGCCATGCGTTTGCGCCCTGCCGCCGTAAGGGTATGACAGTCCTGACAGGCAACTGGGCCGCCCTCCGCCCGGTGACAGCCGAGACACTGCAGGTGCAGCGCTCCCCGCAGACCGGGTTTGTCGATATGATAGACAGCGGCAGCGGTTGGCGTGACGACAGCCGGTGTTTCGGGCCGCTTAACAACGTGACAGCCCGAACAGGACACGTCGGGGAGAGCCTTGGATTCGGCGTGGCAGCGCTTGCAGGAGGGATTTTCCGTGCCATCCCCGGTAGTGTGGTGATGGCAGGCGCTGCAGGCGAAAGCCCCGGCATGCATCGAGTGATCAAAGGTCACCGCTTCATAGAGTTCCTGGAGATACTCAATATTGATCGTTTCCGGGATCTCATCCGCCTCCATCGCCCAGCCGGCCGGACCAGGCCAGATTATCGAAATGAGCAACCACATTGTCGTCACAGCCTTCTGTGCGCTTTTCATGCCGTGATCTCCTTAGCTGTAGAGCTATCCTGCGTTGACTGACCGTCGTTGACCGGCTTTCTCCGACTTTGCCGTTCCTTCGTCCCGGCTGTCGTGGAACAGCGCATGACAATGTCTATCTCGTCTGCGTCGATGGTTTCGTTGACCAGCAGTATCTCGGCCAGGTCGTGGATCAGTCGATTGTGACCACGCAGCAGCTTTTCCGTTTCGGCGTAGCAGTCATTGATGATCCGCCGTATTTCAAGGTCGATCTCCCGGGCCGTGGCCTCGCTGAAACTGCCCTGCGTATCGATATCGCCCAGGAACTGATGCTGTTTTCGCCGAAAGACGACGGACCCCAGGGCGCTGCTCATGCCCCATTCACAGACCAGCCGACCGGCGATATCGGTGGCGGCGGCGATATCGTTCGCCGCCCCGGTGGAAAGATGGTTGAAGACAATTTTTTCAGCGACCCGACCACCCAGCAGGACCTTGATCCTGTTCAACAGATAGACGAGCGAATAGGTGTAACGTTCCTCGAAGGGCACCTGCTGCGTCAGGCCCAGGGCCATGCCGCGTGGAATGATGGTGATTTTATGCAACTGATCGGTTTCCGGCAAAAGCCTTGCGACAATCGCATGGCCGGCCTCGTGGTAGGCAATCACCCTTCGTTCCTGTTCATTGATGGCGGCATTCCGGCGCTCAAGCCCCATCACGATTTTGTCCTTGGCCTCCTCAAAATCACTGATCTCCACCGCCTGTTTTTTCAGCCGGGCGGCAGTCAGGGCCGCCTCGTTGACCAGATTTGCGATATCCGCGCCGCTGAATCCCGGAATACCCTGGGCTATCAGAGGCAGGTTCAAGGCCGGAGAAACGGTGACCTGCCGGGTATGCACCTCGAGAATCCTTATCCGGCCGTGCAGATTGGGCAGGGAAACCGTCAACTGCCGGTCAAATCTGCCGGGCCGGAGCAGGGCCGGATCGAGAATGTCAGGCCGGTTTGTCGCTCCGACAACGATCACCGTTTCGTTGCTGGAAAAGCCATCCATCTCAACCAGCAGGGCATTGAGCGTCTGCTCGCGTTCTTCGTGGGACCCATTGTTGCCGCCTCCTCTCCTGCTGCCTATTGCATCAATTTCATCAATAAAAACGATGCACGGCGCCGTCTTTTTGGCCAGGCCGAACAGTTCCCGCACCCTGGAGGCACCGACACCGGCGAACATCTCGACAAAGTCCGAGCCGCCTATCGAGTAAAAAGGCACGGAGGCCTCTCCGGCGATGGCTCTGGCCAGCAGGGTCTTGCCGGTCCCCGGAGGGCCCTGCAGCAGAACGCCTTTAGGTATGCGGCCGCCGAGCATGTTGTATTTCTCGTGGTGTTTTAAAAAGTCCACGACCTCAATCAATTCTTCCCGAACCTCGTCTATCCCGGCCACATCGGCGAAGGTCTTGGTGTCGCCTGGCCCGGTCCTTATCTGAAATCGCTTGTCTTTCCAGATGCCGCCGCCACCGTACTGACGGGTTCTGAAAACAAACCCCAGGCCGGCCAGGAGCATCAGCAGCAGGATTATGCCCTTCATCCGGGACAATATGGACGGCGGTTCCTCGACGGTGATGGTCGCTTTACTTGCCAGGAGGAGCGGCATAAGAGAGGGAATATCTGGAGAAAAGGTCCTGAATGGGTGTCCCTGGCTGTCTTCAGCCCGGATCTCCGGGCCCTGCATATGCACTGCGGCTACCCGCCCATCCTGCAGATCACTGAGAAAATCCGTGTAGCTCCGATCGGGAGGCGTCGTCTCGAGCAACCAGGCGTTATAGCCGAGGACCGCCAGAGTCGTCAGGAAGATGAGCAGCAAGCCGATCTGCACCCTGTTTTTCATACCCGTCTCCCCTCGTTGTCCCTCTGATGCTGACGCGTCTTGCCGATACGGGCGGAAAAGGCGACAAGACCCGTCAAAAGATGATCCAGAACCGCCAGACGATCGGTCCAAAAGGAGGTGTTGCAGCGAAAGCTGAATTCATCCAGATAACTCTGCAGGTAACGGCTGTCGATTGCCCCCCGAAACACCGTCGCCAGCCACGTCTCTGTTTCCTGAAGCAGAAGTCGGCCCTGTTCAAGCTGTTCGACCGACGGTTGTCCGCAGAGATACGATTCCTGCAGACATTCGCGCAACGGCCAGTCCCTTTCTCTGACCATTAATGCGGTGTTTGGCTGAATCAGGATCTTCGCGGCAGCCGTAAGCGCTTCAGCCGAACGTGTCTCGAGCACGACAAACTTCACCCTCTTTTTGGTCTCTTTACAATTCTTCAGTTCCAGGGCAATCCCGATGTCCGGGGTTGTCTTGTCGGCAGCCGTTACGACCGGCAGCGAGACAATGTCAAAAAAAACTATGCCGCAGCAGGGTGCGGATTCGGCAAGAGCAGCGGCTCGCCTGATTTTCTGCAGCCAGATCCAGGCTGTCTGATAGCATGAGAGGCCCATGAGCTGCTGGAGTTCCCGGGCGCTGATTCCCCGACTCTGCAGACAGAACTGCCTGGCCACCTGCATCCAGGCCATCAGGCTGTTCTTGCTGCCATGCATCAGGGTGTGGGCGGTAATCGAAGTCTGTTTGCGGCAATATCGGCAGACCACGACATAGGCCGGGGCTATATCTTTCTGCACTTCCCCGCAAAACGGACACGTAAAACCCCATGGCCAGCGTTTCCGAAACAGATAGGACACGCATGCGTGTTCATTGGCCAAAAATCCATCCGCCTTCAGTTTGTGAGAAGCAGCCATATGTTCCGTACCCCTGGCGAAAATGATGATGCCTATCCTGCTCAATGGTGGAGAAGCATAAGTTATGCCAGAGACTCGGGTATCTGGGGAAAATCCACCGTATCGGCAGATGCGTAACACGCGCATATCTGCAACAGCTGGGTATTTAGGGATAAACAGAGAAAAAGGGGAACTGATCAGGGAAGGCTGCGCCTGATCACCGAAGGGAGATCCGGCGTGTGGGGCTGCAACACTCAAGAGGGATTACAACATAAGTGTGGCGACAGATGTGTAGGATACTACCTGTCAGGAAAACATATCTATGTCCATATGCAGTTCGTGCATTTTGCGATAGAGGGTTGAACGATCAATATTCAGGATCCGGGCGGCTTTGGCCTTATTGCCTCCGGCCTTCTGCAGGGCGGCCAGAATTATCATCGTTGTTTGCCGTTCCTGGTCCGAGAGCTCAGGGTGTCCGCCCGCCATCACCCGACTTTCCTCAATCTTCAACGGCGCCTCCGCCAAACCTCGCAGGTCTCCCTGGCTCACCTGGCTGACTTCCTCCGGCAGATGTTCGCAGGAAATGGTGGATCCTGTGCAGAGGATGCAGGCCCGCTCGATGACGTGTTCAAGCTGGCGGACATTGCCGGGCCACTGGTAGCGCAGAAGAAGGCCCATGGCCTGCTCGGAGATACCGGTAATGCTCTTTTCCATCCTGCGGGCGAAATGATCGATGAAGTGGTTGGCGAGCAGCTCTATATCGCCCTCTCTGACCCGCAGCGGCGGCATACGGATATCGATGATCAGGAGACGGAAATACAGATCTTCCCGGAAACCGCCATTGGTAACTTTCTCTTTGAGATCGGCATTGGTAGCTGCAACAACCCGTACATCGACCCGAATTTCCTTGTCACTGCCGACCGGATAAAACGTTTTTTCCTGCAGGAAACGGAGCAGGCGCAACTGCATGTTCATCGAGACATTACCTATCTCATCGAGGAACAGGGTGCCGCCATCGGCCTGGAGTATCCTGCCCATCCTGTTCTCTTCGGCGCCGGTGAAGGAGCCTTTGCGGTGGCCGAACAATTCGCTCTCGAGAAGATTCTCCGGCATCGACGCGCAGTCAACCATGATAAGCGGTCGATTGCGCCGAAGACTTTCCTGATGCAGGGCATGCACCACAAGTTCCTTGCCCGTGCCGCTCTCGCCTGTGATCAGCAGGGTAGTATCGACGCGGGCGATATTCTCGACCATCATGTAGACATTCTGCATGACAGGGCTGGCCCCGATCATTTTATGGAATTGAGTCCTGCCGGGCCTTTGACTCTGTACGTTGTGACTCATGTCCCTGAAGACCAGGACGGCCCCGGCAGGCTCCCCTGTACCGTCGTCAAGCGGCGATATGCAGATACTCAGCACCTTGCAGACGCCATCCGGAAAGCACTCACGACGATGATCCGAGAGCTCCAGGCCGGTCTTCATGACATCGGTCACATTTTCCGTCAGCCGGCAAAGATCCTTGTTCAGGCAAAGGGCGGCGAGATTACCGCCTTCCTCAAGCCCCGACTGCAATGTGCCGAACAGTGCGGTGGCGGCCTGATTCATCTTGAGGATATTGAGATCCTTGTCTACGGAAATAATACTGTCGGTCACACTTTTGAATATCGTTTCGAGAATACGTCGATAGCGTTCCCCGGCAAGCTCCGCCTCTCTCTTTTCCAGTTCCAGACGATACTGCTGAATGGCCAGCCGTGCGGTTTTCAGCAGAGCCTCCTTTTCGACCGGCTTGGAGAGATAGTCGAAAGCCCCGAGCCGTACGGCCTCCGAGGCAGTTTCGACATGGGGATAGCCGGTGATTATCACCACGGGGCAGAATACCCTGAGCTGCCTGAATCGTTTCAGCAAATCGATGCCGGAATGGCTCTCCAGGACGATATCACAGATAATGAGATCAAAATTCCTCAAGGATACCGCCTCGATCGCCTCGTCGTACGAACCGACAGCCAGAACCGTTTCGTATCCCGCCCGTCTCAGAAAAATGCTGAAGGTATTGCGCAGACTGACCTCGTCATCAATTACGAGAATAGCGGTTTCCGTCAGTGTCGTACGTGCCATGGCGATTCCCCGGCTGAAAAGTTGAAATGCGGTGCAGGTCTTCAGGCAAAGGTGTTCATGTCGCGAAAAACGACAACGGCCCCGGTCAACATACCGCGATCCCTGATAGGGGTACTGACATATTCCACCGGGAAACTGGAGCCGTTCTTACACCAGAAGATATCACCGGTTTTATAGTGAACCAGCCCATCCCGGTAGGCCATATAAATAGGGCAGGATTCAACGGGATGGGCAGTGCCGTCGGCATGCGTATGGTGGATCAGCTGATGGTGCGTATTGCCGAGCAGTTCCTCCGCCTCCCAGCCGAGCATCAATGAAGCGGCCTTGTTCATGAAAATGACCTTTCCCTGGTTATCGAGACCGAGTATGCCTTCGCCGGCGGAATCGAGGATCAGATGCAATTGCTTCTGCAGTTCGCGAACCTCCTCTTCAGCCTGGATGCGTTCGGCAATTTCCCTGTTTAATGATCCATTTACAACCTGAAGCTCGAAAACCCGCTTCTCCATGACCTCGTCAAACTGGACACGCAGGTTGTGCATTTCACTGTGCTGGAATTCCACTTCCTTTTTCAGCTTGTCAACCATCAATTCCTGCTCTTTCATGGCCTGCCGGAATGTCAGGAGAACGACGGCAAGAAACGCGGGAAACAGCAGGCAGGTTTCGATAAAAAACTCGGTCCTGCCGGAAACACTATCAAAAATATGGAGCAGGACAACCAGACCGAGAAGGACTGACCATTCAATTGTCAGCAACAGCGCTGTGCTTGCTTGTTTCTTGCTTAGAGTTCTTTGCATGATCGCACCGGCAAATCAATTATGAAACGGGCCCACTCACCCTTTTTACTCTGCACCTTGATGGTACCCCCATGTTCTCGCACCAGGCCATGACTGATACTCAGCCCGAGGCCTGTCCCCTCGCCCTTTGGCTTGGTCGAGAAAAACGGGTCGAACAGTCTTTTCTGGATTTCCGGTTCTATACCGATACCCTGGTCGGTAAACGTCAGCCTGATAAAATCCTTTTCCTCCTGTCGAGATACCTCTCCTTTGATTTCAAGTTTTTTCTCGGCGCAGGGCTGCGGATAGCGCATGTTCAGGGCATACCGGGCATTGCTGATTATGTTCAGGACAACCTGCTGTAATTGCTGCTCATTGCACAGCAGAGATGGCAGAGGTTGAGCGATGTTGACGGAGCAGACAATCCCGTCTTTTTTCAGGAGGTGGGCGACCAGATGCAGACTGTTTGCGACTATGGTTTCGATTCGCGATGGGGCATGAGCTTCTTCTCTCCGACGGGCAAAATCAAGCAATTTCGAGACAATTCCGGCAATCCTCTTGCCTTCGCTGATAATGTTGCCGAGATTTTCGTTTGCATCCGGATCGTGTGGGTCGTCGAGAATTATCTGGGCATAGTTGATGATGCCGTTTATCGGATTGTTGATCTCATGGGCCACCCCGGAGGCCAGTTCCCCTATTGCCGCCAGATGAGCCGCCCTGATCGCCTCCGCCCTGATGGCTTCCTCTTCCGTCAGGTTTCGGGCGACCAGCAGGGTTGCATTGATTTCACCGTTTTCCTCAAGGAGCGGGCTGACGGTCAGCATATATGTACCATGCAGACCGTTTAATTCAGTTTCGGAAATCTGGGTCTTCTGGTAGCCGATAAACTGTTCCAACGGACATTGTTCACCACCGGAATGGCCGCCATGCAGGATATCACAGACTTTTTTGCCGATCACTTCGTCACGGTGCTTTTTGGCGGCAGCGCAGGTCGCCGGGTTCGCTTCCAGGATTGTCTTGTCATTTGCCACCACCAGGGCCGGATCCTGAATGGCGATAAAAATCTTTTTCCAACGGGCGGTGAACATATTGAGCTGCTGGTCCGCCGCCAGAGTTTCAGTTTCATCGATACCGAGCATGACCAGGCCGACTTTGCCTTTCTCAATATTATGCCGGATCGAACCGTGCCAGTTTATAAAGCGTTCCGTTCCGTCCCTGGTGAGTAAAGGGGCCTTGAAATGAATACTGGCCTGTTCGCCTTTGAGAATCTCGGAGAAAAGCTGTTGAAACTCACGCCTCTTTTTCGGACTGATCAGCACGTCAACCCAGTATTTCTCCAGTATTTCCTGCTCGCCGTACCCTGTCACCTGTTCTGCTTTTTTATTGAAGGAGGCAATCGTCCCGCATGGTCTGATTGTCACTATAAGCTCTTGAATAGTATTGATAATTTCCTTATTAAAATCGAGTTCGTCATGAAACTTGAGCGCCATGTCCCGGGAAAAGAGAGCAAGCCAGATATCATCTATGACATGGGCAAGAAACTCTTTCCTCAATTCACTTATATGACCTTTTCCCGGATAATTAACCGCCACAAAACCATAGGTCCGGCCTTGATAACCGACAGGCCAGACAAGATACGAACCATCCCCGGCCCCTTTGACGCCGAACCGGTCAAGGTCGATGTGCAGATACAATGGTTCGTTGAACGAGGTGAAATCATTGTTGAAACGCTCAATGAGAACCTCTGCCAGGGCATTTTGCAGGAGAGAATCGCCAGGTCTGGCGGTTGGGCTGGAGGCGTAAAGAATGAATTGGGATTTTTCTCTGTCGAGATTTCCGATCCAGACGGAATTGCAGTGCAGGGCTTCATGCAGAACAGTGCAGCAATTCTGAAATATGAATTTCGAACTCTGCGCCTGAGGGTCACCCAGACTGTGCTCCCGGATAGCGGTCAACAGTCTGCTGCGGTGCTGGAAGAGTTTCAGGGCTTCCGCCTCTCTTCCCGAAGATGGTTTTACCATGCGCTGTCCTCAAATGGACCAAATGGTTCATCCATGGTTGGCTAGGCTTTCTGCGGGCACTCAATCTGCATGGACAAAACACTCAGCCGACAACAAATTGCCGATGACGATGCTTTCTGCCTATCAGAATGCATACCACCATACAATGGATGTGTTCGTCAAGTGTGCATGTCCATCTTTGTGACGTGACCGCAGTTGTCAGGAGCTTTCTCCTCCACCTTCCGCTACAACAGATCGCTTCTCAGCCAGTAGTAGACGATATAGGTTCCGGCCACCAGCAACAGGATGGCCGAGATTTTCTGAATATAGGGCAGAAACCGGCGCAGGGCTCCGACGACCACGCCCTCTTTCACCAGGGCAATACCGAGGGTCAGGACCAGGAGTACAGAACCCATCCCTAAGATATAGCTGACAAACTGGTACACGCCAGCGGTGATATTTTTGGCCGCGATCGAACTGCCCATAACGAGCAGGAAGATCGGCAAGGTGCAGCTCATCGAGGTGGCACCAAAGGCCGCCCCAAAGAGAAAAAAGCCGCCGACTGTCATCCGGCGGGGATCTCCGAATCTGTCGGCCAGACGGAGCATAAAGGAAAACGACAGGTAATTCCCCAGTAAAAGCCAGATCCCCATAATGATCAGGATACTGCCGATGACGAGGGCCAGCCAGGGGATCACATGATTGAGGAAGGTGCCGCCCACGGTGATAATGCCACCCACCACGCCAAAGAGCAGACCGAAACCGGAGGTGACGGCCGCTGTGATACCTAGGGCCTTGAGCATCCGACGCAGCAGCGACTGCTGGTAGAACCCGGCATCCTCAGCCCCGAGATAAAGGGTCAGATAGACCGGCAGCATGGCAAAACCGCAGGGGTTCACCGCCGAGACCATGCCGGCCCCGAAGGAATAGCCAAAGGGCAGATAGATCGCGACATGCCCAAGCCATTGGCTGATTAACGCCTGTATATCCATTGCGAGGTTCACCTTAAAAATGTTCTTTACCATCAAAGATGAGAACTATTCAGCGAATTAAATCGCTATCGAAATCGAATCGAGTTCGCAAAAATCATAGCAGTTTCAGGAAAAGTGCGACTGCAACTCAGAATTCACTGCACCGGAAGACGCAATCCGATTTCGATAGCGATAGCGATTTCGATCCCGCTGGACTCAATGACAACAAACTGAACAGTTACAATTATTATTGCCTTCCTCTGGAACTGCTCTGAATAGCCTGATACAAGCGTTCCACCAGGGCCTGATTGTAACCATGAGAGGTCATGTTGGCGGTAATGCGTCCTCTGATGGAGAAACCGAGCAGATAGAGGTCTCCGAGCAGGTCCAATATCTTGTGGCGCACGAATTCGTCGGGATAACGGAGTTCCGTATTGATGACTTTGCCTTCGTACATGATGATATGGGAATTGAGATATCCACCACCGACCTTGCCAAGTCTCTGGGCCATTTCGATATTTTCAAAGGTATTGAATGATCGAGCAGGGGCGATCTCCTTGGCAAAAGATCCTTTTTCAGGATTGAACGTGAAAATCTGTTCACCTATGGGCAGAGGGTAGTCAACCCTCATTGATATTTCGAATCCTGCAAAAGGCTCGGCATAGAGATGCTTTTCATGCCTCTCCTCGGTTCCCACTCCGATCTTCTCGCGGATGACGGCAACCCTGGTGAAGGCTGGCTGTTCCTCTATCCCTGCTTGCGCTATGAGGTCGCAGAAATCCTTGGCGGAACCATCTATGTTCGGGACCTCGTCGTCGACCTTTACAAGCACGTTGGTTATGCCGTGCATGGAAAAGATTGCCATCAGGTGTTCAACAGTGCGTACCTGTTGCCTGCCGTTATCGAGTGTGGTGGAGTTGGCAGAGAATGTCTTTGATGAGCCAGTTTTGGAAAAATTTCCTAAGGAGGTGATATGGCCAGGGATGGTTTGTCCGTCGAGAGTTTGAAAGACGATCCCTTCATTAATCCCCAAGGGGCTGAGGATGATACCTGTTTTCCGGCCGCTCAGAAGCCCAACACCGTTCAGGACAACATTCTCTCTGAGGGTCCGTTGAAGTTCGGGAGAATCCACTACCTCCACCATGCCGGGGGGCAGCAAAAGGTCGGCACTGGCGATCTCAAGTCCGGTATCCGAAGCAAGGGTCGAGTCGCTCCTTGCAGGTTGATGCTTAATGGCAGATTTCACCTTGTCGAGCAAAACCTCCAGATGCAGCGGTTTTTCCATAAAATCGTAGGCCCCGGCCTTAATGGCGGCAACTGCCGTCTCGATGCCGGCATGTCCGCTCATCATGATGATGGGGAGTGTGGGAAATCGGCCTT
>JAUYSF010000053.1 GCA_030696435.1 Desulfoprunum sp.
TCGCGGGCGACCTCCTCGAGGATGCCTTTGTGGCGGCGCAGTTTCATATACTCGGCGACAAAGGGCTCAAACAGCTCCGACTGGGCGGGATCGATGATCTCGATCCAACGCAGATCCATGCCGATGGCCGCCGCCCGCATCATCACATCGTCTCTCTGTCCCAGCACGGTCAGATTAACCACTCCCCGCCTGAGCAGGATATCGGCGGCCTGCAAGACCCGTTCACAGTTGCCCTCCGGCAGGACGATCCGCTGTTTGTTGCGGCCGGCCTTCTCCAATAGGGCATATTCGAACATCTTGGGGGTGATCCGGGTCGAACGGGTCTGAATCACATGGTCACGGAGTTCCTGAACAGGGACGTGATGGGAGAAATCACCGAGAGCGGTGGCAATGCGCTGGGTATCGTGGGATTCAATGCGGCCATAGAGCTCATTGAGCTGCTGGATGGTCTGAAAGGTGTTGCCCTGCACGGTGAGGATCGGCACCGGCATGCCGGCCCAGCCCTCGATGAGCTTCTGTACATCGGGAGATGGCAGCAGACCACCGGTGAGGACGATGCCGGAGATGTCCGGGTAGGATGCTGACAACCGCGAAGCCAGGCTGGAAAGGATTATATCGGAGCGATCGCCGGGGGTGATGACCAAAGTGTCGGGCTCGATATAGCCGAGGAAGTTGCCGATCTGCATGGCGGCGACCACATAGTTGCCGACCAGGGCAGTCAGGCTTTTTTGGCCATACATGATGTCCGCCTTCAGCCAGCGTTTGACGTCGCCAACGGTTGGGTTGCTGGTCGCCGGGTTTTCGGGGATCGCATAGAAGGGCAGCATCTCGCCGGGCTTGGTCTTGAGCCGGATATTTCTCAAAACGGAGGTGGAAAGATCCTTTGCAGCCCTGTTGATGATACAGACCAGGACCTCATTGCCCTTGGTGCAGAGGGTGTCCAGGGAGAGCTGGGTCAGCCGGGCCAATTCCTCCGCAGTCTTGTTCCTGGCCGACATGACCAACAGGATCGGAGCCCCGAGATTGGCGGCGATATCGGCATTGATGCCGGATTCGAAGGCGATATCCTTGCTACTGTAATCGGTCCCCTCGCAGAGGATGAAATCGTACTCCGCCTCAAGCTTTTTGTATTTATTGAGGATCGTATCGTGCAAAAGGGTCTGCTGACCGCTGTTGATCAGTTCCTGGGCCTCACGCAGGGTGCAGCCGAAGGTGTCTTCGTAGTCGATGTCGAGTTTGAAGTGCTCCAGGACCAAGTTGATATCCTGATCCTCATCGCCCGATTCGGTGTCGCTGATAATGGGCCGGAAAAAGGCGACCCGGTGGATCTCCTTGAGCAGCATCTGCATGACGCCGAGAACGATGGCGGATTTACCGCTACGTTCCTCGGTTGAGGTAATGAAAAAATTTTTTGACATGATTGTTCCAGTGAGACCTTGTGTGGATTATTCCAGGCTGTCGGCGTACAACTCCACCACATGCTTGACTTTGATGCCTTTGTCTCTGCGGGACAGCATATCGGTCATCTGCATCATGCAGGCCGGGCAGCTTGTGGCCACCGTCTTCGCCCCGGAACTGACAATATTATCGGCCTTGCGGTTGCCAATTCTCTTGGACAGCTCGTAGTGTGCAACATTAAAACTGCCGCCGCAACCACAACATTTCCCTGCCTCGGTCATTTCGATGAATGTTCGGCCGGTGGCCTTGATCAGAGTCCGCGGCTGGACGGTGATGCCCAGCGAATTTTTCAGGTGACAGGGATCGTGATAGGTGATGGCGTCATCTGCAACCCCGCTCGGCTGGTGCTCGCTGACCGGGCAGAGATCGGCCAGAAATTCGGTGATATCGCGGGTCTTTTCCCCCAAGGAGACAATGCTTGGTATGAGCTCCCGGTTGCCGCCATAGAAATGCGGCCACAACTCCTTGATGGTGGCGGTGCAGGAGGCGCAGGGTGTAACCAGGTAATCAAAGTTTTGAGCTGTAAAGAGCTTCAGATTCATCTCGATGAGGCTGTCGAAGGTCTGGCGGTCGCCGCTGGTCAGCACCGGGATGCCGCAACAGGCTTGGCCTGCGGGCAGAAAGATGCCAACTCCCTTCTTGTTCAGAATCTTGATCACCGCCTGGCCCACCTGCGGAAACATCTTGTCGACCACACAACCGGGGAAGAAGGCAACCCGCTTGCCGCCGGCACCGGCCGGAGTGTCGAGTTGGCCGGTGATCTTGCGCAGTGGTTTTGTGGCCAGCGAGTTGAAATGCCGGTCGGCTACCACCGGGGCATTGAAGCGGGCGCAGGAGGAACCGAGGAGATCGTCGACCTTTCTGGTGAAGATCCCCTGGAATGTCGAGCCCATTGAAGTCAGCAGGTTGAACAGCTTCGGGTTGGACAGCATGCCCCGGAAGATGGCTTTTTTGACCGGAGACAGACCAAAATAACCGGTCAGAATAGCCCTGGCCTCCAGGAAGATATCCATGACCTGCACCCCGCTCGGGCAATTGGCCTGGCAGGTGCCGCAGAGCAGGCAGCGGTTGAGAATCTCGTTCACACCTTCCGGGTCCTGCAGGAGCTGGGCGGCCAGGCCGCCCAGCAGGGCCAGTTTGCCCCGGGTGACATCGGTTTCCCGACCGGTTTCCTGAAAGAGCGGGCAGACGGCCTGGCACATGCCGCAGCGCATGCAGCTGACCAGTTGGTCATCGAGCTTTTTGAACATCTCGGCCAGTTTGTGAATATCCGCCATGTCGTTCCCTCTCTATCCTACCATCTTCTTGGGGTTCAGAATGTTTTTCGGATCGAGGGCCGCCTTCATCCGGGCGCTGTAGTCCAGGGTGGCCCGGCCGGTTTCTTTGATCAGAAATTTTGCCTTGGCAAGACCTATGCCATGCTCACCCGACAGGGTGCCGCCCAGGGCCAGGGCCCGGTCGAAGATCTCCTCGACGGCCATTTCCACCCGATGCCATTCCTCCTTATTGCGTTTATCGGTGAGGATGGTGGGATGCAGGTTGCCGTCACCGGCATGACCGAAGGTGCCGATGGTCAGGTTGTATTTTTTGCTGATTGCGTCGAGGGCCTCAATCATCGCCGGGATCTTCGAGCGCGGTACTGTCGCATCTTCGAGGACGCAGGTTGGTTTGAGCTTGGCCAGGGCCGGCAGGGCGTCGCGGCGGGCCTGCCAGATGGTGTTGCGCTCGTCGGCGTTGCCTGCCACCTTCAACTCCCGCGCCCC
>JAUYSF010000057.1 GCA_030696435.1 Desulfoprunum sp.
ATCTGAGAAGAAGACCGCTTGTCTCCCTCTTTTGTTGGTACCCAGACCCGACCGTCGTTGCGCAGGCTCTCGCTCATCAGGGTGAGTTTAGACTGATAATCACCGTGCACAGGGATGCAGGTCGGATGGATCTGGACAAAACAGGGGTTGGCAAGTCCGGCCCCATGTTTACAGGCCCGCCAGGCTGCTGTGACATTTGAGGCCATGGCATTTGTCGAGAGAAAATAGACATTTCCGTAACCGCCCGTGGCGAGAATCACCGCATCTGCGCCATGACTCTCCAATTCGCCGGTAATGAGGTTTCTGGTGGTGATCCCACGTGCCTTGCCGTCAATGACCACCAGGTCCATCATTTCACGACGGGAATACATGGTGACCTTGCCGGTATGGATCTGCCGGGAGAGCGCACTGTAAGCCCCGAGCAGCAGTTGCTGGCCGGTCTGGCCTCTGGCATAAAAGGTTCTGGAGACCTGGGCGCCACCAAAAGATCGATTGGCCAGTGTGCCGCCATACTCACGGGCAAAGGGGACTCCCTGGGCGACACATTGATCGATGATACTGTTGCTTACCTGGGCCAGGCGATAGACGTTGGCCTCTCGCGAACGAAAATCACCGCCCTTGATGGTGTCATAGAACAGCCGGTGCACGGAGTCACCGTCGTTCTGATAATTCTTGGCGGCGTTGATGCCACCCTGGGCTGCAATGGAGTGGGCCCGGCGAGGGCTGTCCTGGATGCAGAAGGTCTTGACATTATAACCCTGCTCGGCAAGGGTCGCTGAGGCAGAGGCTCCGGCCAAACCGGTCCCGACCACAATGACGGTGAATTTTCTGCGGTTCGCCGGATTGACCAGTTTGCTGGCGAATTGGTGAGTATCCCATTTATCGGCAAGAGATCCCGAAGGTACACGTGCATTGAGTTCCATTATGACGACCCTTTTTTTATCGCTGTTGCAGCATTTTGGCGCTGCGCATCAGGAAAAACATAATTCAGGCGCCCGTCCCTAGAACGAAGCCCCTGCGCCACTCATGAAGTAGAGAGGAATCCCTCCGAAAAGCAGGAGAAAAGATACCGGAATAATATAGGTCAGCCGGGCTATGAGTACATTATAGCGGGGGTGGTTGATGCCGAAGGTCTGCAGCATACTCCAGAAACCGTGGCTCAGATGGATAGCCAGAATGGCGAAGGAAACAATATAGAAGAGGCCATAGAAAAAACCGCTGAGCATAGTCTTCACGGTCTCGTTGATCAGGACATCCTTTGGGCCAAAGGTGAAACTAAAGACATGAACAAGGACAAAAAGCAGGATAAAGAGACCGGTGTAAGGCATTGTCCTTGAGGCAAAGGAGTTTTCCACCACCCTCGTTGTAACAGCATAGCGGTTAGCTATATCACGACGGTTTTCTAAGAAAAGATACAAACCGAGGCCAACATGGATAACAAAGAGAATAAAAATGGCCAGACTGAAAACAATGACAATCAGGGGATGGCTATGCAGTTCGTCGGCATAGCCTTGAAAGATCTTGCTGCTCATATAGATCGTAGCATTTCCGGCAGCGTGGGTGCAGAGGAAGAGAAAGAGCAGCAACCCTGTCATTCCCATTATCAGTTTCTTGCCGATGGAAGACGAAACAAACCTGATAAACCACATACGCGCACCCCGTGAGGAAAGATGGAGAGTTGAAGAGCAATTGTGATGGAACCGATTTTATATCAATATGCTAAAAAAGAAAGGACTATTTCTTGTATATTCAGCTATATTAATGAGCTTTTCCTTCATTGGAAGTGATGTATTCATGTATTCTATATTATAATGTATTTTCAATTACATAAGGAAATTACCCATGCGTTATGGTGCAGCAATATTTGATCTCGACGGCACACTTGTCGATACACTGCAGGATCTGGCCGATGCGGCGAATCAGGTACTTGCGGAGTTGGGCTATCCTGAGCATCCCGTCCAGATGTACCGATACTTCGTCGGTGATGGTCTCAATGTTCTCATTGAACGAATTGTGCCGCCAGGGACAAGGGAAAACGAAAAAGAACTCTGTTGTCAAAGATTTAGCCAGATCTACTCCAATCTTTGGCGGAGAAACAGTTGCCCTTACCCTGGCGTTAATGCTATGTTGGCTCGCTTGCAACAAGACGGAATACGCCTGGCGGTCCTTTCCAATAAACCACACAGCTTCACTCTTGAACATGTTGAGCATTTTTTCCCCGGTACTCTTTTTGAAAGTGTTCTTGGTCAACGACCCGGCGTAGAGAAAAAGCCCAATCCTGTAGGCCTTCTGGAGATCGCCTCAATCATGGCTCTTCCTCCATCGGAATGTATCTATATTGGCGATACTGCCGTAGACATGCAGACAGGGCGGGCGGCCGAGATGTTCACCGTCGGCGTCCTGTGGGGCTTTCGCAACCGACAGGAGTTGGAAGACTCCCACGCCAACATGATCGTTCAACACCCTATGGAGATTTATACAGCATGCCGTTAATTCCCTCTGAGTTCGCCCCGTTCTTTCATTACGCCACACCGCCGGTTGTAGGCGCCTTTATTGGCTACATCACCAACAAAGTTGCCATAAAAATGTTGTTCAGGCCCCTCGTGGCCTGGCGCGTTTTTGGTATCAAAGTGCCCATGACTCCGGGCGTCATTCCTTCTAAGAGACATGAACTGGCCGAGAATATGGGGGAAATGGTCGGTGACCATCTTCTTACCAGTAAAGAGATAGGTCATGCCTTGACCGAGCATGATTTTCAACAACATCTGTATTCTCTTATCGAGGAAAGGGTGGGGAATTTCTTGCACCGAGACACTGGCCCGATTTCCTCGGTCATCCCTCAGAAATTCAACATTTATTACGATATTGCCATCAAGACCGTCAAATTCCAGATCAAGGAGAACATCCACAACTTCATCCAAGATCCTGAATTTGCGCATAAGATAGAAGAATCGCTGGAAAAACGCCTTGATCATTTACTAAAAAGGGAAGTCGGTTCGATCTTCACCGGCCATGAACGGGAAAATATTTACAGGTTTATGGAAACCAATGTCGCGCGATTGCTCTCCGGTACAGCAATGCAGCAGTGGCTGGAGGATTTCATCCAGCAGAAGGTCTATGAAGCCCTGAGACAGGATCATTCTTTGGCAGATATTCTGCCTCAACCTTTGCTGGAATTGTTGCTGCAGACGATCGAGAAAGAAACCCCCAATCTGCTCTTGCGTCTTGCCACAATGTTGAAAGAGCCCGAGATACGCCAAAAGATCGTTCATGGTGCCCGTGGCGGAGTGGAACATTTCATCAGTTCTCTGGGTCCGATGGCAGCCATTGCCAGTGGTTTTCTCAAAATGGAGACCGTGGAACAGAAGATCCACGATTATCTGGTTGAAAAGGAAGAGGATATCACCAAATGGCTGCAGACTGACGAAATCCGGGAGCGAGTAGCCGATGCGCTGACTGAAAGATGTCGGAAGTTCCTGGCCAAACCGCTACACACCCTCATTCATATCGAGAATGAGACGAAAATCGAGGAGTTCTGCAAGCAACTCGCTGATCGTCTCGTCATACTGTTGCAGGGCAGGGATGTTTCTAAAGCTCTGTCATCGATGCTCAAGGCTAACCTGGAAACATATATTGATTCGGGCAATCTCTCTCTTGAAAAAGTTCTTGCAGAGTTCATCGGCCATAAAGGAATTGCGGCCGGCAAATCCTGGATCAAATCAGAGGGTATCGCGGTTCTGCGCACCAGGGAGACGCTCGGAACCCTGGATATAATGATTGAGTCTATGATCACAGCTCTCCTCAATAAACCCATCGGTAAACTGTCGAACCTCTTGCCCGCCGATGTCCGTGAGGAAATTTACCGCTCCATTCAAACCATGGCCTCGGATATGTTGGCGATAGAGGTCCCTGGTCTTGTCGATTCACTCAACATCAAGCGGATTGTGGCTGAGAAGGTCAACTCCCTTGATCTGATGCGACTGGAAAGACTGCTCCTGGGAATCATGGAAGAACAGTTCAAATATATCAATTTGTTCGGGGGTATACTCGGTTTTTTGATTGGTTGTCTGAATCTGCTCTTCGCCCATTGAACCCTTTTATGTACACCGGCGTCAGGGATTTCAATATGGCAACATCAAGCATTACATTTTTGTAATATGTTGGGGAAAATCGTCCGGTTTAGTTCATGATTTTCTTGACTTGTCGCAAGGATACAGCTAGAAAAATAGACCTCAGGTTCTTGCACCGCACTACGACAATGTCTCACCGGAACAAACTACATACAAGGTAGAGGGAGATATGCAGAAAAGAAAGGTTCGTGCCGAGAAGGATTTACTCAATCAAGATGAACCGGGCAAAGAGGTTCTTCCATCCCGCCCCAGCGAAGTCCCGTCACCGGATTCACCAGAGGAACTGGTGAACATGTATCGGAACAAAGGTAAAGATCAGAAAAAACTGCTGTATACCGTTATTTTCTTTTATGAATGGTGTAAATCCTGCGGGATCTGCAGCGCTCTATGTCCACAGAAAATAATTCTTCAGGACGAAACGGGTAAACCCTCGATCGAGGCTATGGATAATTGCATCGGCTGCCGTTTCTGTGAGGTGCATTGTCCAGACTTCGCCATCACAGTCAAGGAGCGTTTCCCAGACAGGAGGAGGAAAAATAGTGGAAGCAAGTGAAGGCCAGAAAAAAATACTTCTCCAGGGCAATGAGGCGATAGTGCACGGGGCCCTGGCGGCCGGCTGTCGCTTTTTCGCCGGATATCCCATAACCCCCGCCTCGGAAATCAGTGAAATCCTTTCGGTAAAACTGCCTCTTGTAGGTGGAACCTTCATCCAGATGGAAGATGAAATCGCTTCCATGGGGGCAATAATCGGCGCTTCTCTAGCCGGTGTGAAGTCCATGACCGCCACCAGCGGCCCCGGCTTCTCCCTGATCCAGGAAAACCTCGGATATGCCTGTATCACAGAAGTGCCCTGCGTTATAGTTAATGTCATGCGCGGTGGCCCCAGTACCGGTTTGCCGACCAATGTGGCCCAAGGCGATGTGCTTATGGCCCGTTGGGGCACCCACGGCGATCACCCCATCATCGTCCTGTCGGTATCATCGGTCAGCGAGTGTTTCAGCGTTACCATCAAGGCCTTTAATCTCTCGGAGAAATTCCGGGTGCCTGTGATCATCCTCTCGGATGAGGTCGTGGCCCATACCCGTGAGTCTGTCATCCTGCCAAACCAGAATGAAATCCAGGTCTTCGACCGGATAACCCCCAGCGTCCCACCCGAGTGGTATAAACCCTATGCCGAAAACAACAGGGGTGTGCCTGATATGGCAGCCGTCGGTGATGGCTACAGACACCATGTTACCGGTCTTGTCCATGATGAACGCGGCTTTCCCACCCAGCAACCCAAAGAAGTAGAACAGTTTCTCAATCGGTTGCATAACAAGATCACCAAGGGTTTCTCAGAGATTGTCATGACCAAATCCTTCGAGATGGAGGATGCAGAAGTGTGTGTCATTGCCTATGGTTCCGTGGCCAGATCAGCCATGCGGGCGGTAAAAGATGCCAGAATGCAGGGCATCAAGGCCGGCATGGTGCAACTGGTGACGCTCTTTCCCTTCCCGCGCAAGGTCGTTGATTCGGCACTCCGGCAATGCAAGGCAGTGATCATCCCGGAGATGAACATGGGGCAGATCAGCCGGGAGATTCACCGGGTCAATCAGGCCGGCACGAGAATCATCAAGCACAATAGAATTGATGGCCATCTGATTACGCCGAGTGAGATCCTCAAGCATCTTATAAGCGTTTAGGAGCCGTTACGACGACTTAAAGGCCGAGGCACTGTCTATTCTGTCATTCTTTCTCAACAAGGAGCAAGGAGAAACGCATGTTGGAGCGCGCTGAAATCATTCGCCAGGAATATCTTCGCCATGACAAGAAGTTTCCGCATGTCTGGTGTCCGGGCTGCGGGAATGGCATTGTGATGAACGCCCTGCTCAGGGCAATACATCATCTTGAGTTACCTAAAGACAATATCGTGCTTGCCTCCGGTATCGGTTGTTCGGGCAGACTCCCCACCTATGTCGATTTTAACACAATCCATACGACTCATGGCCGGGCACTGACCTTTGCGACGGGGGTCAAATTGGCCAAACCGCAACTCTCTGTCATCGCCGTCATGGGAGACGGAGACGCCACGGCTATCGGTGGTAATCACTTCATCCATGCGGCCAGGAGAAACCTGAACATCACGGCCATCATCATTAACAACAATACCTACGGCATGACCGGCGGCCAATATTCCCCGACAACACCCTACGGCAGCAAATCAACCACCTCGGTCTATGGCCACGTTGAACATGCCTTCAATATCGCCGAACTAGCGGTGGTGGCGGGGGCCTCGTTTGTCGCCAGAGGCACGGTCTATCACGCCAACCATCTCAACACCATGATACAGCAGGCTATAGTCAAGAAGGGTTTTTCCGTGGTGGAGGTGATCTCCAACTGTCATGTTCAACATGGCAGGAGAAATAAGCTCGGTAATGCCGTACAGATGATCAACAGTTTCAAGGAGAATGCCGTACCGGTCGGCAAGGCCGAAGGGATGACGGCAGCCGATATGCAGGGCAAATTCACCATCGGGGTCCTCTGTGACGTGGAAAAACCGGTCTCGACCGAAGAATACGATCGGGTTCGTCAGGCTGCCCAGACCGAGGCCAGCAGAATTGCAGAGGAAAAAGCCAAAAACGGAGTCAAACGATATGAAGAGTAGTACACGCTATGAAATACGCTTCAGTGGATCAGGCGGGCAGGGGATCATTACCGCAGCAGTAGTAATGGCCGATGCAATCGGGGCTTTTGACGGCAAGAATGTCTGCCAGACCCAGAGCTACGGACCAGAGGCCAGGGGTGGCAAGAGTAAGGCTGAGTTGGTTATCTCAGACAGCCCTATTGATTATCCCAAGGCCCTGCAGGTCGATCTGTTACTGGCCATGACTCAGGCTGCTTGTGATGCCTACTTTTTTGATCTGAAAACTGATGGGCTTTTAATTGTTGATTCAGGTTTGGTCGAGCAGGTTCCAACCAGCAGAGCGGTATCCCTGCCTTTTACCCAGATTGCCAGGCAACAGATAGGTCGGGAACTGGTGGCAAATATGGTGGCCCTGGGGGCGGTCGGCTATCTCTCGGGGCAGGTATCCATGGAAAGTTTGCATTCCGCCCTGCTTGCCAGAGTTCCCAAAGGGACTGAGGAGATGAACAGAAAGGCCCTGCAGGCTGGGATTGATGCGGCGACAAAGATTGATCTGTCCTCGCTGCCACGTTCAATCATTTCCGACTGGGAGAGTGAACTGTAGGTGCCGTCGCTTGAAGCAAACAACAAAGGTTCGGTTTATTTCCGGCCTATGCTGGCAGCATAAATCACTGCCTCATTTTTTCCATCCACCCCGAGAAGGCTGTTCGCTTCCTGATCATAGAAGGCAGCAATAGGACAGCCTCCACAGCCAATCGCCTCGGCAGCCAGCAGGGCATTCTGACAGATATGTCCTGCATCGAGAAAGAGATAACGAAATCCCCGCTCGCCATATTTTGCCATTGAACGCCTCAACACCACGGTCCAAAAGAAGGTTAAACTGGCCTGGGCGACAAAATCCTGGTCAAGACAGACATGGGCGGCGTCCTTCCCTTTGACCTCCGGCGAAAGCCTCTCCAGTTGGAAGTTTTCCACATCAAAATGATAGAGTCCTGCTGGCAGGCCCTCAATACTTTCCACCACCACATAGGTCTCAATGGGATAGAGGGCACCTGCCGACGGCGAGGTCCTGAGAAAATGATCTCCCATTTTGGCGGTTATACCTTGGGCGGCCCAGAGCAAAAACGCCAATTCTCGTAATTCAAGAGAGGCCTCTGCATAATTGCGCCGTGATCGCCGTTTCTGTAAGAGTGGCAGGATGCGCGCCTCCTGGAGCCTCCAGTCGACTGGCAGGGTGATTTTTTCCGCCTCTGGATATGTCTTATACCTGGCAGTAGCGGCGATATCCGGTCTTTTATGGGATTTGATGGTGACCCTGTCGAGGCTGCTCTTTTGGAGATATTCCACGGCGATGGTGTTGTGCAGTTCAGGCATGAGAATCTCCCTCGATGGACGTTGTCTCTCCGGCGAGCTGGCCGCAGGCTGCCAGGATGTCGGCGCCCCTGCTGCTCCTGATGAAGACCGAATAATGGGCATCCCGCAGAATCTTCTGGAAGGTCAGTATCCTGGCCATGGAAGAACTCCGGTAGGACAACTGCGGGCATTGATTATATTGTAAGAGATTTATTTTACAGGGGATATCTCTCAGCTTCCGGGCAAGCTCCCGGGCCTCGGCATCGGAATCGTTGACGCCGTCGAGAAGCAGATATTCGAACATGATCCGTCGTCGTTTCGGCATCGGAAAGGTGCGACAGGCCTCAAACAATTCCTCCAAAGGATAAATCTTGTTCACCGGCATAAGGCTACTTCTGGTCTCATTGTCAACGGCATGTAGCGAAATGGCGAGATTGCAGGTGGATAGCTCGCCGAGTTCATGCATTTTCGGGACAATTCCGCAGGTTGAAACAGTGATTCGTCGGCCGGTCAGGTCAAGGCCTTTCTGCTCGGTGAGAATAGAGAGGGAAGTAAGGACGTTTTCCAGATTATTGAGAGGTTCTCCCATCCCCATATAGACCAGATTGGTTACCGCCCGCGGGCCGATAAGGTCTTCTTCCGCTTCGGCTGCAAGGTAGTCCCGGACGGCAATCACCTGATTGACGATCTCAGCCGCAGACAGATTCCGGCTGAATCCCATGGTACCCGTGAGGCAGAAGGTGCAGTGCATTGCACAACCGACCTGGGAGGAAATGCAGAGGGTGTTCCGGTCGGGTTCCGGGATGAGCACGGATTCGATAACATGCCCGTCGTGCAGGCGAAAACCGAACTTGACCGTGCCGTCCGAGGACTTTTCCAGTATCGGATCGGAGAAGTGGGAGATGAAGGCGTGCTCTTCGAGGGCAGCCCGAAAGGATTTTGCCAGGTCGGTCATCTGGCAGATTTCCCGGATACCGTGGCGATACAGCCAGGGCATCATCTGCTTACCGCGGAATGCCGGTTGACCTAAACTTTCGACAAACTGCACCAGGCCTTTCTGGTCGAGATTGCGGAGATCGGTTTTCTTCTGCATCACAAAGCCCTCATGTGCTCAGGCACCAGATTGACGGTCCCCGCCAGGGCGGAATCAACGGCATCGAGGATCTTTTGTTTATCCTTCTGCAGGATACCTTCGATCGGCAGATAATTTGAGGCATGATTGGCATGAAACATCGTGTGGTCCAAGGTAAGCGAAGAAACCAGAATCCGCAGTTCAGAGAGAATTTCCCGCTGATCCGGCAGCTGAAAAAGCCCACTAGCATATTGCCGGCCAAGTTCTGTATCCGGCAAGGGCATCAGGGTCAGGGCAGCAACCTGCTTTGGCGCCATTCGATTCAGGGTTTCGGCTGATTCTCTGGCGTGGATCTCGGAAAGTTCACGACCGCCGAGTCCGAGCAAGGTAGTGACGGAGAGAAAGAGCCCGCTCTCATTGACCATATTCGCAGATTCTATCATGCTTTCAGCAGTCTCGCCCTTGGCAACACGGTTCAACACCTCATTGCTGCCACTCTCAAACCCCATATACACCCTGTCGAGGCCGAGTTTTTTTAGCTCGGCTAACTGGCCAAGGGTTTTTGAACGAATGGCCCGGGCGTTGGCATACAGGGATACCCGCCTTACCTTTGGCAGACGGGCCCTGATACGCGTAAGTATATCTGTAAGTTTTTCCTGGGAAAGGATAAGGACATCGCCATCAGCAAGAAAGATCCTCTTCTGACGGGTACAGTGTTGTGCAGCGAAATGGAGATCTTCTTCGATTTCTTCGGCGCTTTTTACCCTGAAACGCGCATTCTTATAGGCTCCGCAGAAGGTACACTTATTATAGGAGCATCCGACCGTCACCTGGAGAATGATCGAAAAGGCCTCACTGGGAGGTCGGATGATGGTTCCTTCATAGTGCATGCTGATCTGCTGATCTCAGGCAGGATTATTGGCCTCGAAATCCCGCATAAAGGCAACGAGTTTTTCCACACCCTCGCGCGGGAAAGCATTATAGATTGAGGCCCGGCAGCCACCAACCGAGCGGTGTCCTTTCAAGCCGTTGAGATCCACTGCTGTGGCCTCAACAATAAATTTGGCTTCAAGTTCAGCAGACGGTAGATTAAAGGTGACATTCATTAGTGAACGGGACGCCGCCTCAGCATGGCCACGATAATAGCCGCTTTCATCGATTTTGGCATAGAGCAGTGCCGCCTTTTCCCGGTTAATTTTCTCAATAGCCTCGACGCCACCGATTTTCTTCAACCATTTCAAAACTTCGCCGACAATATAGATAGCAAAGCAGGGTGGTGTGTTGAACATCGAGCCCTTATCAGCGTGGGTCTTATAGGAAAGCATAGTCGGGGTCTTGGCTGGGGTCCTGTCAAGCAGATCTTCCCGGATGATGACGATGGTCACACCGGCTGGCCCGAGATTTTTTTGGGCACCCGCAAAGATGAGGCCAAACTTGCTGACATCGAAGGTGCGAGACAGTATATCTGAAGACATATCGCAGATCAACATCTTGTCGGTCTCAGGAAACTCGGGAAACTGCGTGCCGTAAATGGTGTTGTTGCTGACCAGATAAAGATATTCGGCATCATCGCTGACCGTATATTCGGAAGGTTTCGGTACTCTGATGAAATTCAGTTCTTCACTGGAATAGGCAACCTCGACTTCACCGAAGAGCTTTGCCTCTTTGATGGCCTTTTTGGACCACGTTCCGGTGTTAAGATAGCAGGCCTTTTTGCCGGCTCCCAGCAAATTCATCGGCACCATGAAAAACTGGCTTGACGCTCCACCCTGGAGAAATAACACCTTGTAGTTGTTGGGAATTCCCATCAGTTCTCGGAGAAGGGCCTCAGCCTGATCAGTAACAGCCATGAACTGTTTGGACCGATGACTCAGTTCAATAAGGCCCATGCCCGTTCCCTGAAAATTGAGCATATCACGAGAGGCCTGCTCCAACACTTCATAGGGCAGGACGGCGGGGCCGGGACTGAAATTATAAACGCGCTCAACCATGAATCGTATCTCCTATTGAAAAGTATTTAATAATTAAAAAACAAGTGCAGCCCATTACGATCGCACACATTTAACGAGAAAAAGATTACTGGCCCCGGAGGAGAAGTGTTACTATCTGCAGCTCTGTCTGAGCGCCTCATATAAGACGATACCGGCGGTCATGGCAAGATTGAGACTTCTGATATTTTTACTTGCCATGGGCAGTGTAAAACATCTGTCTTCATAAAGCGACAGGATATCAGCAGGCAGCCCCTTCGATTCCCTGCCGAATATCAAAAAATCCCCTGGGGAAAAAGACGCTTCAGTATACGATCTTTTGACCTTTGTGGTAAAGAAAAAGAGCTTGTGTTCATCCTGGGCGGCCAGGAAGGTATCAAGATTATCCCAGTAGACAATATCGACAAACTGCCAATAATCCAGACCTGCCCGCTTTAAGTGCTTGTCTTCCGTTGAAAAACCAAGAGGATGAACGAGATGGAGCGTCGACTGTGTCGCTCCGCAGAGACGGGCAATCGAACCTGTATTCGGAGGAATTTCAGGTTCGACAAGAACAATATTGAACCGCTGATGATATGTCATTTTCTCTCGAGTTTTTCCGACTGTGACACGCCGGTGAAGCACAGCTTTATACTGACTGTCAGCTCTGAAAACAAGTGAAATCTGAAGAACCAAGCCTCGTCAGAATTGAGATTGCAATTTCTCAAGCAGAGGATACATTCAAAAATATTGCCTTCCTTTTTTATTGGCAGATGCCTGCTCATTTACGAATATTTCTCTTAATACTTTTGAATAATTCATTATATACCGATTTTTCTATTAGATAGAGGCAGTACACAGCTCTTATGCCAAAACCGTCATGCATATTCTCCGATAAAGAGCAGTTGCGATCTTGTGATACCCGCATAGGTCTCCTGATCCTCTGTGCTCTCGTTCTCTGGAGTGTTTTGTATTACCGAATCCATGAAACCGATGGGTATTCAGTTGCATCCGGGTTAACTCTTCAACTCGTTTCTGAAGACGGGAAGCTCTTTTTTGCCAAAGCTGGATTACCGCAAGGGAAAAACAAAGAGGATGTGAGAAAACTGGCCCCGTCTCTGACGCCGTTTTTCTTTCAACCAATACCCGTCAACTTTGCCAATGCCGAACTTATCGAAACAATCAACGGTATAGGCCCGCATCTGGCAGAGGAGATCGTAAAAACACGTAATGCCCACGGTTTATTCAGCAAGGCGGATGACCTCATGAGCGTGTCGGGCATTGGCCCAAAACGCATCCGTCAACTGGAAAATCAATTTTCCTTTCAAATCAATCAGTGAATTCTCGACAAACTCCTCCGGGAGACCTTCCAGTCCTGGTCCTTATAGGACCCACGGCAATTGGCAAAACAGCACTCTCACTAGAACTAGCGGGAAGATACAATTGTGAAATTGTATCTGTTGATTCCATGCAGGTCTACCGGTATATGGATATCGGTACGGCGAAGGCAAGTCCTGCCGAGCGCGCTGAAGTGTTGCATCACCTCATTGATATCATCGATCCGGATGAGCAGTATGACGCTGCCCGTTTTGTCCAGGATGCGGGTGCCGCCATTGCACTCATTCATGAAAAAGGCAAACTCCCTCTTTTGACCGGTGGCACGGGGCTGTACCTCAAGGCCCTTCTCAGTGGGCTCTTTTCCACATTGCCGATCGATCCTGATGTTCGCGATACACTCAAGAAAAGGATGGGACATGAAGGCCTTGGGGCTTTACACCGGGAACTCACTCTTCACGATCCTCTTTCCGCCCAGAAAATCCATTTTAATGATGAACAACGGATTCTGAGGGCGCTGGAGATCCTCTATGCCACAGGTATTCCCTGGTCTCGTCACCTAGAGCTGCAAACAGAGGAGACAGGGAAGGGGATTCTGCAGAATATGCTGCAGATTGGCCTGACCTGTAACCGCGAAAACCTTTATGACCGCATAAACGAACGTTGCCGAAAGATGATTAACGATGGACTCGAACAGGAAGTTCATGCGCTTATGGCCAAAGGTTACGGCAAAGAGCTCAAATCGCTGAACGCCATCGGCTACAGACATATGATTAATTATATGGAAGGTGTTTGGTCTTCTGAAGAAACATGCGAGATACTCGCAAGAGATACCAGGAGATATGCCAAACGACAATACACCTGGTTCAACAAGATGCCGGATATTGAATGGTACGAATCAACTGCACTGCCTCAGATTCTTGAAAGGGTTAACCAATGGCTCGGCTAAACCTGTATAATAATAGGAACAATATTGACAAATATATCTTTAAATTACGATGACATCAACCATCAGTTCATCGCACTTCTCGCACAACGGGGAATTGTTGAAAGAGAGGCGGTTCTGTCATTTCTCTATCCTCGTCTCGACGATCTTCCTCCACCTCAGGGCATGAAGGGCTTGGAAATGGCGGTTGATCTCATTGTCGGGGCGCTTACAGATTCACGGGAAATCGTAATTTGGGGAGATTATGACGTCGACGGTACTACGGGCACAGCCTTACTCATCACCTTTTTCAGAGAGATTGGCAAAGAGGTGTCTTGGCACATTCCGGACAGGTTGTCAGAAGGGTATGGTCTCAATCTCGAATTTTTACGAAAAATAGGAGAAAACCTCGGGGGAGCCAAATACCTGCTCCTGACGGTTGATTGCGGCATTGCCAACGCCGGTGAAATAGAGGAAATCCAAAGATGGGGAATTGATGTCATCGTTACAGATCACCATCAAATCCAAAAAGACAACTTGCCGTCTTGCATAATAGTTAATCCACAACAAGAAATGTGCGGGTTTTCTCACACTCATCTGGCCGGTGTCGGAGTGGTTTTTTATCTTACAGCAGGCATCCGAGCACGATTGAACACACTGGGCTTTTTTAAAAATCGCACTATGCCTAATCTAAAAGCTCTTTTGGGCTTTGTGGCACTTGGGTCTATTGCCGACATGGTACCCTTGGTCCAGACTAACAGAATATTGGTAAGAGCCGGCCTGGAAACCTTAGAAAACAGTCAGCTTCCCGGACTCTCCGCCTTATTCAGATCCTCAGGTATTTCTGACGGCCGGATATTTTCCGAGGATATCGGTTTTTCAATTGGCCCCAAACTGAATGCTGCAGGTAGAATGGGGCAGGCAGATCTGGCTGTCAAGATGCTCACCTGTACTGATAAGGTGGAGGCAGAAACATTCGCGAAGCTCCTGACTCAATTAAACACTAGCCGAAAAGATAAATGCACAAAAGACCTAGAAAAAGCATTAACTTTTATTGATCCTATCCAAGTGGCACGGGACCGCTGTTGTATTATTGTGGGAGAGTTTTTTCATGGGGTTATCGGCATCACGGCCTCAAGATTGGTAGAACAATTGAAAGTTCCCGTTATCGTTTGTGCCTTTACGACCGAACCAGAACAACTCAAAAATATACGGCTACTTAAAGGATCTTGTCGTTCTATTGAAGGAGTGGATATTTTCAAAGCATTGGATCATTGCAAGGAATATCTCACAACATATGGCGGGCATGCCTTAGCTGCCGGTTTGAGTCTGATTGTTGATAATTTAAGTCATTTCAAGCTGAAAGTTGCTGAATACATCCGATCCGAACTAGAACTCTTCAAAAAACCGGTAATAATTAAATATGACATGGAACTGCCTATCCAGCTTGCCCTAAGAAGGAACAATATAGAGACATTTGCCCTTCTGGATCCTTTTGGCCAGGGGAATAAAAAGCCAGTTTTTTATGATGGGAAAGCAGTTGTGAGCCAGGCGCGAGTTCTAGGCCAGAAAAAAGAACATCTGCTGTTGACCTTTCGTGGGTCTGATACGAATTGCAGGGGAATTGGATTTTCCCTTGGTGAAAAAATTGACCTTGTCAGAG
>JAUYSF010000066.1 GCA_030696435.1 Desulfoprunum sp.
GAAATGGATCTGCAATTTTCTGTCGACAAAGAGCTGTGTATCGGCTGTGGTGAGTGTGTCAACGACTGCCCTTATGCGGTGCTTGAAATGAAAGGGGACTTCCCGGCAGTGGATAAAGAGCGGGAAGAGATGTGCGTGCAATGCCAGCACTGCCTTGCCGTCTGCAGCACCGGGGCTCTAAGCATTCTCGGCAAAAATCCCGCTGACTCGCTGCCTTTGGAGGGTAAACTTCCCTCGGTCGAGCAGCTAGCTACCCTGATGAAGAGCCGTCGTTCCGTTCGCCGATACAAAAAGACGGCCGTATCTCCTGAAGAAATTGCTTTGTTGCTGGAAACCGTGGCCTATGCCCCAACCGGTGTCAACAACCGACAGGTGCTGTTTACGATGATTGATAATCCCGAGGTAATGGACAACCTCCGAAAGACGACATACGGCACCCTGGAAGCAATCATCAATAACGGCGGCCTGCCAAAGGGCATGGAGTTTTTCGAGGGGTTTGTGGTTGATGCTTTGCAGAACGGCAAGGACACGATATTCCGCGGGGCGCCGCATATGTTGATCGTCTCAGCTCCCAAAGACAGTCCGTCTCCCGAGGCCGATTGCTATATCGCTCTCAACTACTTCGAGCTGCTGGCCGCCAGTATGGGACTTGGCACCCTCTGGTGTGGTCTGGCGAAATGGGCATTGACAATCATTGCTCCTGAAATATTGACAAAACTCGGAGTGCCGACGTCGCACCAAGTTGGCTATATGATGCTCTTCGGCCGGCCGGCGGTAGAATACCACCGAACAGTGCAGCGGGACAACACCCATGTCAATCGGGTACAGCAGATTATCTGTTAGTCGATGCAGGGAGAGCGAGACATGATAAAATTTATTTTTTGTGCAAAGCGCCATCCGGATATGTCGCGGGCTCAGTTTCAGGACTATTGGCTCAATCAGCATGGCCCCTTATTTAAAAAATTCGCCGATACATACAGGGCGGTGCGTTACGTACAGAGTCACACCATCGATTCGGCATTAAACGAGAATATCAGGAAAATCAGAGGAATGTCTGAAGAGTATGATGGGGTTGGTGAGATATGGTGGCAGTCGGAAGAAGATTTTTTGGCGGCCGTCAATTCACCGGAATGTCAACAGTTGCGTGCGATGTTTGTCGAAGATGAGGCAAGGTTTATAGATTTGAGTGCATCTTCTGCGTTCTTCACTGTCGAGCATGTGCTCATTGATGGCAAAGTAGCATAAGCGAAGATTTGCCGGCTCAAGCTTTGACCTTGAGCCGGCAAATTGCCTGCAAAACCGGAGGGGTTGATATGGTGAATAAAGTTGTTCTCGTGTCCGGGGCGAACCAGGGCCTTGGTTTTGCCTTGGTCGAAGCCCTTTGTCGAAATCTCGGGCCGGAGGCCTCGGTCTATCTCACGGCGCGAAATGCCGCCCGTGGCGAAGAGGCAGTGCGTCAGCTGCGCGAGCGGGGCCTTTCACCGATCTTCCATCTGCTTGATGTCACAGGCGATGCGAGTGTGGCCGCCTTGGCTGAAACGATCCGGGCACGGCATGGAGGAGTTGACATTGTCATCTCCAACGCCGCCGCTCGGATCTCGCGCGACCTTTCCCAGGCCGAACAGGTCGGGTTGTTCGTCAACACCAACAACCATGGTGCTTACCGGATGATTCGCGCCTTTGGGCCGATGTTGAGGGATAACGCGCGATTTATAGTGGTGGCAAGTGGATTCGGTTCGTTGCGCAATCTTTCCGCTGATCTCCATGGGAAATTCGATATCGCAAGGCGGTCATTGGACGACATCGAGCAGGTCATGGACGACTATGTCCACTTTATCGAAACAGACCAGGCCAAGGCCCAGCACTGGCCGGAGAGGATCAATATCCCCTCAAAAGTTGGGCAGGTGGCCTCGATCAAGATCATGGCCCGGCTAATGAAGGAAGAGGCCTCGCGCCGAGGAATCCTGATCAATGCCGTGTGCCCGGGATTAATCGATACGGATGCGTCACGGCCATGGTTCGATGATATGTCATCGGCGCAGAGTCCGGCTCAGGCCGCAGAAGACGTGGTTTGGCTCGCCACACTTGGGCCTCGGATTGAGGCCCCATATGGGGAGCTTGTGCAGCACCGAAAAGTTCTCCCTTGGTTATAAAGGAAGGGTGGCGCACCCCAAGGCGGGCTTTGTACGATGCGTGAGAGAGCAGGTAGCTGATCTGATTAAAAGGTTTGTGGGAAAATGACGGGCTCATGCTCACACTTTTTACTGAGCATGAGCCTGAGGTCAGTCGTCAATAGTGGAAACCAAACCTCTGATTATCGGCGCATCACGGCAAATATGCACGAACTATCTGCCGGTTGGTCTTCATGCGGTGACTGGCTGCCTAATCTCGGCAAGCAGTTTGGCTTATGCGAAGAGCACACAATGGGTTGGTCGGAGGAATTGTTCACCGAAGAAGATATCATCCTTCATTTTGAAAACCTGGAAACAGGATTGTTTGCCGCCGCAGCGTGACCACATAGAGGAACGTTCAACCTTCTGTGAAACCGTTTACCTTTTCAGGTAATAATCCAGGTGAAGGGAAGTAAAAGGCACTTAGAGCAGAGTTTTTTCCCAGTGATACCAAATGTCTTCATCATGCTTTGACAGTAACAGCAAGGGGCAGAATGATCGCGTACTATCCTTTACGCAAAACATGACTCTGCCCCTCTTGCCGATTAAAAGACATGGGTCTGAGAACATAGGCCGCTAAAAGGTATACAATACCCCCAAAGTTGCAGAAAACTCATTCGCGCTATCTACAATCGGGCTGTCTTTCACGCTGCTGCCAAGCCTGGTGTCATTGACAATTCCAACCAAAAAGAGGTTGCTGGTCAATGGGTATACTCCCATCAACTCGGCAGAGACATTGAGGGCGCTGTCAGGTGCATAGACGGGCCTGCCCACCCTGGATTCCGCCACCGAAACACCATAATAATAGTCAACGGCCTTGGCGCTCAAGTAGGTAACAGAAACACTCGGCGTGATTTCAGCACCAAAAAGCCGAAAGGGATATTTATAGGCCAATTCGATATTCTGGCCATCGTGCTCACCAGTAACATCGTTGAGGAGCTTCAGTTCAAACTCACCCACGTCTGTCCGATAGAAGGTCGCAAGACCTGCGGCAAAAACCATATCGGGCTCTGTCATACCCTGCAGATATCGGCTGTCTGAGGCATCGAATCCTTCAGTAAACAGCTCACCGAAAACGGCGATCCGCAACCTTTCCCCGGCAAAGACATCATAGCTGGTATTGATGCCGTCATATGCCTGCAGTTGGAACCGTTTGTTGCGGTAGACGATCGCCGGATCAATTTGTAGCTCGTCGTCTGCTCCCTTATAGACTGAGGTTTCGCTTGTTACTCCAAAGCCCAGAGATAGACTGCCGCCAATCAGCGGCAATCCGCCCTTTTCCTCATCGGTCAGGATTTCACCGTCTTCCCGCATCTCCAAGGTGCGGTGTTCATCTTCACTTTCGATCTCGATCTTATATACCAGTTGATCGTTTTCGTGTTTCTCTTCGAAGCTTTCGATATGGCTGCCAGGATAATGCTGGCGCACGATCTCGCTGAGTTGGGGTGGCAACCCGGCAAGACACCAGCCAGGTCCAGCTCCGACCAATATGATTGCAAAGCAACATGCTTTAAAAAGATTCTTGTGCATTAACATACTCTCCTCCTTATGGTGGTATTTTGGATTGGCTGGCATTATTACCGCCAGCATTGATGTGGTATTTGTAGCCGTATCGAGGTGAAGAGAATGTTGCAGGAGTGTGAAATGTTCGTGAAATGGAAGAAAACTGTTGGTCGAAAGGAAATAAAACTGCTTAACTTTGAGCAGTCGAGAAGAGTGTGGCTTTTCCCTCCAACAAAAAACGCCGATGAAAGCAGATACACCACTTCGCATTCTGGTTATTGAAGACAATAAGGACCTTGCCGGGAATATCACCGATTTTCTCAGCATGCAGGGTCATGAAGTCGATTATGCCATGGACGGTATCACCGGCCTGCACCTGGCCTTGAACCTGCCCCTCGACATCATCGTCCTCGATATTATGCTGCCCAAGATTGACGGGCTCTCTATCTGCCAGCGGTTTCGCAAGGAAGCCGACAAGCAGTTGCCCATCATTATGCTGACCGCCCGTGATACCCTGGATGACAAACTCAAAGGATTTTCGTCGGGTGCGGATGATTATCTGGTTAAACCCTTTTCCCTGCGCGAACTCGAGGCCCGCATCAAGGCGCTGGCCAAGCGTTACGATACCCCGACAATGGTTATAAGCAGAGGCGATCTCATCGTTGACTTCGGCACCCGCGAGGTTCGCCAAGGCGAGCGGCTGCTTAACCTGAACAGAATCAGCTTTGAAATACTCATTCACCTTGTCAGATCAGCCCCCAACGTGGTGACTAGGGATTTTCTGGAGGATAAGCTTTGGGGGGGATTCCTGCCGGGCAGCGACGCACTTCGCAGTCATATCTATAGCCTTCGCAAAGAACTCGACAATGGGGCAGTCAACTCATGGATCGAGACGGTTCGCGGTGTCGGCTACCGACTCATTGAGAGATAAGGCCGTGCTGAGTCTGAAATCACGTATAATTGCCACACTCTGCCTGTTCAGCCTGTTGCTCAGCTTGGTCTTTGCGGGTATTGCCATCCTGGTCAGTGTTGCCTCGCAGGATTATGTATTCAATAACGCCGTGCGCCACGTTACAGATCAGGTCATGCACAATTATCTTGAGAACCAGACGCTTCATGACAAACATATGCCACCCGAGGTACGCTCTTATGTTGGCCTCGACGGCCTCTCTCAAGATGAGATCATCAAATTCCGTTTGGAAACACTTCCCGACGGCATCCACAAGGCGATTGCCCCCATCAAGGTTCACTATAGTATCACCTCAATTCCCGGGTTGGATAAAAAACTCTATGTCTTCATGGATGTCCATGAATTCGAATTTGAATTCGACCAGGACAAGCTGCTTATCCTGGCGCTACAGTTTGGCATCCCGGCGCTGTTGACCTCGCTCGTCGGGGCGCTGATCGGCTTGATTCTGGCCAAGCATATCATCAGCCCGGTCAGGAGGCTGGCTGACAAGGTTATGAAAACACGCCCTGAGAACCTCATTGTCGATTTTTCAGCCAGGTTCGCCGACGATGAGATCGGTAATCTTGCCAGAAGCATTGAAGCGACCCTGCATCGGCTTGCCCGATTCATTGCCCGGGAACAGGAATTTACCCGCAATGTCAGCCATGAACTGCGAACGCCGCTGGCGGTGATAAAAAACGGCTCGGAACTGCTGCGAAGCAACACTGCCAGCAGCGATACCTGGCTGTGCCGTCCTCTCGACAGGATTGATCGGGCTGTGGCGGAGATGGAACAACTGGTCGAGACTTTTCTCTTTCTCGCCCGGGAAAAGGATCTCAGTGCCAGAAGCCAGTCATGCGATATCTATGATAAGGTGACCCATCTCCTGAACAGATATGATTTTCTTCTCCAGGGCCGCAATGTCGTTTGCACTGTGCGGGAAAGTGGCCGGCCGCAGGTCAATGTTGCGCCCGAGGTTCTTGACATCATACTGGGCAACTGCATCAGAAATGCCTTCCAGTACACCGAAAGCGGTGAGGTCAAAGTCGAGATCGATCCGCAATGCATCACCATGACCAATGATATCGGCCAGGATTCAGGCATGGGAAATGATCGTGCCAATACCGGTATCGGCCATTCGATCACCTCAAAGCTCTGTGAGCGTCTTGGCTGGATCTTTACTTTTGAGGCCAAAACGGACAAGGCAAGGGCAGTTATCTGCTATTCCGCCGACCGATAGTTACCCCCCCAAACCTCAGCCTCGCCGTTTTTTAGCATTGCTGCTGCCAATGCTTCGCCTCCTCTAGATCTATTTCACAAAAAATTCACATCTAAGCGACGTAGTCTTCACCTGGCCTCAGCTATTCTCATTTCTTGATGAGCCCCGATATTGATGGCAAACCTAATCAAGAGATCAAGAGTTGAACGAACAGGAGGAAGGATATGGTGGACAATTGCAATCAAACCGAATTACTCAGAAAGGCCTCATTATGGCTGACCTTTGGTTTCTATTTCTTGATAGCCTTCGAGTTCTTTTACATGATCAGCCCCTTTGCCGTCTATCTCTACTCGGTATACGGTCCAGGTTTGGAATTATTCGCCCGATACCAGGCGACCAATTGGCTTAACATTACCTTTCTGCCCCACGTGGTGATGGATACTCATTCGATATTTCTCAATAATGTGGTCAAAATCGGCCTATTGCTGTTCTCTTTCGGCCTGCTGCTCTTCTTTGTTGGAGCAGGTCAGATCTACTGGGGAAAGTTGAGACGGAAAGCGGCTGTCTGCGAAGGGCTCTATTTTTTGGTCCGTCATCCACAGTATAGCGCACTGATGTTCGCTGGTTTTGGGATGCTGTTGCTGTGGCCCCGTTATATTGTCCTGGTCTCCTACGTCTCCATGCTCTTCATCTATGTCCTATTGGCCCGATTCGAAGAAAAGGAATGCCTGCGTAAATTCGGCAGCAGTTACCGGAAATATCACATCCGGACCCCTATGTTTTTCCCGCTCTTCAACGCACCTGCAGATAGAAAGGCTAGATCGTGCAGGCTTTTCGGAAAAATTGGGAGATACACAGCGATGTACGTCCTGGTGATGAGCACGGCTATACTTGGCGCCAGTTCGATACAGAGTTGGGCTCTCAATCAGCTCTATGCCGAGTTCAGACAAGACTCGGTCAATATTTCGGCGCAGGCCCTCGACCCGGAAGTAATCAATGCCATGCTGGCGCTTGCCCTCGACAATCAGCAGGCTCGCCGGCTTATTGCCCGCGGTGGGGAGAAACAAAAATATATCAACTACATTGTGCCGATCAACTGGAGCGCCAGCGAAATCCCCATGCGACAGGTTGTCAGCCAGGAGCACTTTAATTTCGACCAGAATGATACTCGTGAACGTTACAAAATCATCATCACCCGGGCTGTGCTCTCCGACCCGAATGCCACCGGCAAGGAGATAGTGGGGGCCACCAGACAGCGGATTCCACTGGCTGAAGTCACCATCGATTTTCACACCAAAGAGGTGCTGGATGTCCAGGGACCAGCGACGGAGGGTGGCATCAGCGGCATTCCCCTACCTATGTTTTAGACATAATGGCGGTCGCAGCCTGCTGCTTATCCATCTGGATCAGAAACGATTACAACTCATTAATCAGACTCTATCATACATATTTTTATGCGATCAATGATGATGGCAGCCGCCAAGACTCTTTTTCTTGCCCAGGGAGTTAAAAACACTTCGTTCACCGATATCGCAAGCCTGGTGCATATCCCCGAACAAGATTGTCTCTGTTTCTTTTCCTCAACGGACGAAATACTTGAAGAATTGTGGTCAAACGGGATAAATTCACCAACCATGGTGCACGATTGTGCCACCCAGCCCACCTCATTTGATCATAAGGCAAGATAACTATGGCTCACTCTCAGAAACTCAGGAACCTGCTGGCGACAGGAATCCTTCTTGCTCTCTGTAGCGGATGCGGCGGATACCACGGGCTGAATTCTGATCATTTTGATGGAACCAGGTTTTCCATCCAGGGTGCCGATCATAGTTTTTCAGCCATGCTCAGATGGCTGTGGGAAATGGAAACAGTCCCCTGGCCGGAGTGGATTACAGATCCGAAGCAACCGCCCCCTCAGGCCGAGGAGGATGGCGGGAAGCTGCGGGTGACGTATATCAACCATGCGACTGTTTTGATTCAGTTGGATAAGATGAACATCCTCACCGATCCGATCTGGTCCGACCGGGCAGGACCTTACAGCTGGCTGGGAGTAAAACGGGTCAGATCGCCGGGTGTGCTGTTCGAGAACCTGCCGCATATTGATCTCATTCTCCTGTCCCACGACCATTATGATCATCTCGATCTGCCTTCCCTGCGGATGATTGCCAAAAGAGATAATCCCAAGGTGATCGCCGGTCTTGGGTTGAAATCATTGCTCAATGGCCATGGCCTTGCAATGGTCGAGGAGCTTGACTGGTGGCAGGAATATCCCCTGCCAGGCAAGAATATCGCCATTACCTTTGTGCCTGCCCTCCACAATTCGGGTCGCTTGCCTTTTATGGAAAATCGCACGCTCTGGGGCGGTTACGTCCTCACCCACCCTGATGGCAATATCTATTTTGCCGGCGATACCGGCCTTGGTGACTTCATTTATCAGATTGCCAAAAAATTTCAGCCTATCCGGCTTACCATTCTCCCCATCGGCAACTATGAAAAGCGCTGGTTTATGAAGAATCAGCACATGAATCCAGACGATAGCCTTCGAGTCCATGAGATCCTTCGCGCCCGGCAATCCATGGGTATGCACTTTGGGACTTTTGCCGAACACCCGGAGCAGGCCATCGACGCACATGAACGTGACCTGGCCGCGGCTTTAGTCGACCATGCTCTTGCTCCTTCGGCATTCTGGATACTGGGGTTTGGTGAAAGCCGGTATGTGCCCGAGATCAAGCGAGATATAGTGACCATGCCGAAATGATTAAGAAGAATCAATGATGCATGAATGTTTTCTGCGCAGGGTCACTTCTCTTGTCGAAGCCCTCTGTCGAAATCTCGGGCCGGAGACCTCGGTCTATCTCACGGCGCGAAATGCCGCCCGTGGCGAAGAGGCGGTGCGCCAGCTGCGCGAGCGGGGCCTTTCTCGATCTTCCATCTACTTGATGTCACAGGCGATGCGAGTGTGGCCGCTTTGGTCGAAACGATCCCATCGAGCAGGTCATGGACGACTATGTCCACCTTATCGAAACAGACCAGGCCGAGGCCCAGCACTGGCCGGAGTGGATCAATATCCCCTCAAAAGTTGGGCAGGTGGCCTCGATCAAGATCATGGCCCGGCAGATGAAGGAAGAGGCTTCGCGCCGAGGAATCCTGATCAATGCCGTGTGCCTCGGATTGAGGCCCCGTATGGGGAGCTTGTGCAGCACCGAAAAGTTCGCCCTTGGTTTTAAGGGAAGGGAGGCGCACCCCAAGGCGGGCTTTGTACGATGCGTGAGAGAGCAGGTAGCTGATCTGATTTCATTGCCGCCAAGGTCGCAAAGGCTGCAAAAAATCTGCCTTCAGGATATAGTAGGAACCAGGAGTTGCCGGTCCAAAGATCTGATTAAAGTTTTGTGGGAAAATGACCGGCTCATGCACATAATTTTTACTGAGCATGAGCCGTCACAAAAGATAAAGGGAGCATCGTCGATGTCCATTAAACACCTGGCCCTCGATCTCTACCGGGCACAGCAAAACGTCGAGCGGCTGGAGAAGGCCATCGCAGCAGCATTGCCCAACGAACCTGCTCCCCTGCTGGAAGAGTTGCGCGGAGCAAAGGCAGAGTGGCAGATGCTGCGAAAGATGCTCGATGGTGAGAAGGAAAACGCCGCTCTTCGCGCTAGATCGGCTGTCTTTATTCGGAGCCGCTGATGTCTCTTGACAATCGCCGGGTAGGAACAACAATGTATCGATCATGACCTGTTTCTGCCAGGAGATGTCATCTTCGGCAGCCATTGTTGTTTGTTATAAACCAAGGAGGACAATATGGCGTTTACACTTTCCTTAGGAAGTAAACCCCCTGATTTTAAACTGCTTTCCACCGATGGCAAGACCTGCTCGCTCGCTAGCTTTGCAGGTGCTAAGGTCCTGGTGGTCTTCTTTACGTGCAACCATTGTCCCTACGTTATCGGCTCCGATGAGGTTACGCGGGCAACTGCCGAAAAATTCGCCGAGCGCGGGGTGAGCTTTGTGGCGATCAACTCGAACAGTAAGAAGACCTACATCGAGGACGATTATGCCCATATGGTGATCCGCATGGCCGAGCAGAGATTCCCGTGGAAATACCTGTATGATGAGTCGCAGGAGGTGGCCCTGGCCTATGGGGCGCTACGGACCCCGCATTTCTTTATATTTGATCAAGAGAGAAGGCTGGTCTATTCCGGCCGTGGAGTTGATAATCCTAGAGATACCAGCAAGATGACGGTCAACGACCTGGAGAGAGTCCTTGATGAGGTGACCTCCGGCAGACCGGTGACGGTGCCGTTGACTAATCCGATTGGCTGCAATGTCAAATGGGCCGGCAAAGATAAGCACTGGATGCCGGCCGATGCCTGCGATCTGGTGTGATCCGATTTTAAAGAACAGGAAGCAGTGATGGAAGAAATGTTTGCCGAGCGGATCATCAATGTCCCTCGTTCGTTTATCCGCGAGATCCTTAAGGTTTCTCTTGATCCGGCGATTATTTCTTTTGCCGGTGGCTTGCCCAATCGTGATTATTTCCCGGTCGAGGAAATCCAGGCGGCAACTCAGGGGGTGTTTTGCGACAATGGCCGGGATATTCTGCAGTACAGTAATTCAGAAGGCCTGCTCGCCTTGCGGGAGTATATCGCGGCAAGGTATCTGGCAAAAAAGGGCCTGGTCGTTTCCCCCGAAGATATCCTGATCACCAACGGCTCCCAGCAGGGGCTCGATCTCCTGGGTAAGGTCCTGATCAACACGGGAGATGCGGTGGTTATTGAAGAGCCGGGCTATCTCGGGGCCATTCAGTCGCTATCAATCTTCAGGCCAACCTTTCTGCCGGTTCCCCTTTCCGATGAGGGAATGGAGGTCGATTCTCTGCGAGAGGTGAGTGCCGGGAAGGGCGTCAAATTCCTCTACGCGGTTCCCAACTTCCAGAATCCCTCGGGGATTACCTATTCCAACAGCAACAGGCTACAGGTTGCGGAGGTGGCCGCCGACGAGGGTTTTCTGCTCGTCGAAGATGATCCGTACGGAGAGTTGCGCTTTTCCGGTGCAGATCAGCAGTCGTTTTACAGCCTGCTGCCGAAACAGACGATCCTGTTGGGCTCGTTCTCCAAGATTGTGGCACCGGGATTCAGGCTCGGCTGGATTGTCGCCTCGGGAAAAATCAGGGAGAAGCTCCTGGTGGCCAAGCAGGCCGCCGACCTGCACACCTCGGGATTTGCCCAGCATATTCTCAATCGATATCTGCAGGACAACGATATTGACCGGCACATCGCCCGGATTATCACGGCCTATGGCGGTCAGTGCCAGGCCATGGTTGACAGTATCGCCCGACACCTGCCGGGTGATATAAGCTGGACTCGGCCTGAGGGAGGCATGTTTCTCTGGGGTAGATTGCCGGGGGAGATGAGCTCGATGAAGTTGTTTGACCTTGCCGTGCAGGAGAAGGTGGTCTTCGTGCCGGGAGACCCTTTCTATACGACCACGACTGAAGTACCGACTCTGCGGCTGAATTTCTCCTGCGCCGATGGCGAAACGATCGAAAGGGGCGTCCGGCGTCTGGCCCGGGCTTTGGCAAAGATGTAGGTCAGTTAACGAAAATAGCCGGAGCTCAGCGGATCTCGTCGCTGTCGACGTAGGCGTAGGCGCTGTGCTTGTGGATCGACTCAAAGCTCTCGACGCTTGCAGCAAACCAGGTGATGTCGGGATGGGCCAGCGCCGATACTGCCACCTTACGCACTACGTCCTCGACAAACATCGGGTTGTGGAAGGCCTTCTCGGTGACATATTTTTCGTCGGGGCGCTTGAGCAGGGCGTAGAGTTCGCAGGAGGCACACTGCTCCACCATGACGATCAGGTCTTCAATCCAGACGAAGTTTTTGAATTTCACTTGTAGGCTGATTTCCGCCCGCTGGTTGTGGGCGCCATCGACACTGATCTCTTTGGAACAGGGGCAAAGGGTGGTTACGGGCACCCGCACGCTGAGGATAAAGCCCTCATCCTCGCCGATTCCGCCGGAAAAAGTGCAGTCATATTCCATGAGACTGCGCGTTTTGGTGACCGGGGCCTTTTTTTCAATGAAGAACGGAAAAGACATCTCCAGCCTGGCGGTCCGACTCTGGAGTTTTTCCTGGATCTCCGAGAGGATCCCAGAAAAGCTGGCGACGCTGATGGCCCCGAGAGAATCGTTGAGGGCTGAGGTGAAGACCTCGACGCAGCTATTGTTTTGGCTCCCCGGCATGCTGGCCTGGATGCTGATTGTGGCGATGGTGTCCTGTAGGCCACCGCCTTTTTCCAAGACCCGGACGGGCACCTGGATATCTTTTATGCCTACGGATTGAATGTGCATGGTGATTGGGGTACCGGGTTGAGTCGGATGGTTTAATATCAGCCTGACCGGGAGGCCCTCGGAAGAGCGAGGAGGGCTGCAGGCCAGCCGCGAGGCACGATTTTACATACACTTTTTCCCCTTTCTCGACAACAGCCATTTCGGGATCCCCTGGGGCATCCTCTTTTTTCATGCGCTTCTCGCTGAATCGGTGTAGTCTTGCAGACCCGATGTGATGGAAATGTACAGCTGGAATATTCGTTAATGGTACAACTATGGAAGGTGCTGCATCCGGCGTCCGCCTTGACAAATGGCTATGGGCCGCGCGGTTTTTCAAGACCCGTGCACTGGCCACCCAGGCGATCAATGGCGGCAAGGTTCGTCTGGCCGGAGCCCGAGTCAAGGCCGCGAGAAATGTCTCGATCGGGGATGCGTTGGAGATCATCGCAGGTCATGAAAAATATCAGGTGACAATCCAGGCTGTTTCCGGAACCAGACGTCCGGCCCAGGAGGCCAGGCTGCTCTACCACGAAGCAGAGGAAAGCCGCAATGCTCGGGAAGAGCAGCGGGAGATGCGGCGTCTGCAAAATGCCGGTATCGCGGCGCCGGCCAAACGTCCGGATAAGCGAGATCGCCGCAAGATTAAATTATTTATCCGTAAAGATTGATAGGAGTGCGCAGTGAAAAAGATACAGAGAGCCTTAATAAGCCTGACCGATAAGTCGGGAATCGAGCATTTTGCCTCGGAACTGGCCCGTCTCGGCATTGATATTCTTTCAACCGGCGGCACTGCCCAAAAGATTCGGGCGGCCGGTATTGCAGTGACAGATGTCTCTGAATTTACAGGATTTCCTGAAATGCTCGACGGTCGGGTCAAGACCCTGCACCCGAAGGTCCATGGCGGTATCCTCAATCAGCGGCACAATGCCGAGCACCAGCGTCAATGCGCCGAACATGGCCTGGAGAATATCGACTTGGTGGCCGTCAATCTCTACGCCTTTGAGAAGACCGTGGCTCATCCGGACTGCAGTCTGGCCGATGCCATCGAAAATATCGATATCGGCGGTCCCACCCTGTTGCGGGCCTCGGCCAAAAACTTCCACGATGTCACCGTCATTGTCGATCCCGTCGATTATCCCCAGGTCCTGCATGAGATCGAGGAGACCGGCAATACCACCCTGAAGACCCGATTCCGTCTGGCGACCAAGGTCTTTGCCCTGACCTCCCGCTACGATACCGCCATTTCAGCCTGGCTGGAGCGGGTCGATATTGAAAAGAACGCCTACTTTTCCGGAGAATAAACGATGTTGAAAATGGCAGTTCTGCTCTCGGGAAGCGGAAGAACACTCGACAATTTTCATGAACGGATTACGCAAGGGACTTTGGCCGGCAGTATACAGGTGGTCATCTCCAATGTCGCCACAGCCCTTGGAGTCAGCAAGGCCAAAGCCTACGGCTATCCAGCCTTTTATGCCGCCGACAGTACGGCGGTCAATGCGATATTGCAGCATTATCAGATCGATATCATCTGTCTTGCGGGCTACTTAAAGCTTTATTCGCCTCCGGCCCAGCTCGCCCGTTCGGTGCTGAATATCCATCCGTCACTCATTCCTTCCTTCTGTGGCCCCGGATTCTATGGTAGTCGGGTGCACAGGGCCGTCAAGGCACGCGGCTGTACGGTCAGCGGTTGCACCGTGCACTTTGCCGACGGCAACTATGACGAAGGTCCCATCATCCTGCAAAAGACTGTTGAGCTGGCCTATGAGGACGACATCGATACCATCGCGGCCAAGGTCTTTGCCGCAGAGTGTGAGGCCTTCCCCGAGGCAATTAATTTGGTCGATGCCAAGGGTGCGGACTTTTTCTGGGCACGGGTGGCGAAGTGACGGTGCATAAACGTGTCATCATGAATTGCCAGGAGATGGATCTGGCCGTCAAGCGGATCGCTCTGCAAATCCTCGAGAAAAACCAGGTTTTGGCCGATATGGCCCTCGTCGGGATTTACACCTGCGGGGTCTATCTGGCCGAGCGCATCGGTCGAATCATCCTGGAGCAGACCGGGACGACCGTCCCCTCCGGCAGCCTCGATATCAATCTCTACCGCGATGACTGGAGCCTGATGACCCAGAATCCCGTAGTCAAGACCACGGATATCCCCTTTGATGTGGATAACATCAATCTGGTGCTGGTGGATGATGTTATTTTCACCGGCCGAACGATCAGGGCGGCGATGGATGCCATCATGGATTATGGCCGACCGAATACCATCCAACTGGCCGTGCTCGTTGATCGCGGCGGCCGGGAGTTTCCTATCCAGCCTGATTTTACCGGGATGACGACCACCGTCATGGCGGATGAGCGCATCCAGGTCCTGCTTGATGGACACGGCGGCGGCAATGAAGTCGTGATTGAGCGATGAGGAGCCCTATGGAACTCCTGGCGCCTGCCGGTAATATCGAAAACTTTTTTGCCGCCCTTGAGGCGGGGGCGGATGCCGTCTATGTCGGCGCGCCGGGCTTCAACGCCCGCAATCTGGCCAAGGATCTCCAGCTCGAAGAGATCGGGGCGATGATCCGCTATTGTCATGCCCGTGAGAAAAAACTCTACGTTGCCGCCAACAGCCTGCTCTTGGAAAGGGAGCTGCCGCAGGTTATCGAAACCCTGGCCCTCTTGGAGACCCTTGGTCCTGACGCACTGATCGTCCAGGATCTGGGGCTTATTCAGCTCGTGCAGAAACATTTTCCGCGCCTGAAAATGCATGCCTCCACTTTGATGACTGCCCACAACTCGCTGGCGGTTCAGACCTTGTCACGTCTGGGGTGTGAGCGCGTCGTTCTAGCCCGGGAGCTGACCTTGAAAGAAATTGGTTCAATCTGCGCCAGGACCGATGTCGAGATCGAGATCTTTATCCACGGGGCCATGTGCTTTTCCTATTCCGGTCTCTGTCTCTTCTCGTCTTTTCTCGGTGGCAAAAGCGGACTTAGGGGGCGTTGTGTCCAGCCCTGCCGCCGGGCTTACACCACGAGTGGCAAAGGCAAGAAAGGTGGTCGCGAGAAGTCCGGCGCCTACCTCTTCTCGATGAACGATCTGACCGGTCTTGCAGCCATCCCTGCCCTCAAAGAGGCGGGCGTAACCTCGTTGAAGATCGAGGGACGTCTGCGCTCGGCCCATTATGTCCGCACCGTTGTCCAGGCCTATCGCCTGGCCATGGATGCCAAACCGGAAGAGTTCCAGAACGTCCTGCCACAGGCGGAGGTTCTGGTTGAAAAGGCTATGAGCCGCAAGATCACCAGCGGCTATTTTTTTTCGCCTCAGCCACCGGAGGCAATCACGCCCTACCATTCCGGCAATATCGGTCTGCATCTCGGCCGGGCCCAGAGCGTCATGCCGGCAGGTGCGGTTTTTGCCTGCATCGTGTCCCTGAAGGAAAATCTCCAGGTTGGAGATCGTCTCCGTCTACATATGGAACCTTCCGGCGAAAGGCTGGCCTTTACCCTGAAAGAGCTGCGGCTTGGCAATGAGCCCGTCGAGCGCGCCGTCAGTGCAAATCTTGTCAGGATTGTCCTGCCGGCCACCTACCACCACGCGAAGGGTGATTCCCTTGATCTCTACAAGATTGACTCGGGCAAAACCGGCAAGGTGGAAATAGGAGATCTGCAAATCGGAGCAGTGAAAAAAGATCTGGGAAAATCCCGTCTCAGGCTGGCCAAGCGAATCCTGTCAATCACCTGGGATGCCTGGGAGAGTGGGATTCGTAAGGATATTCAGGAGCAGGTGGGCCAGAAACGGCCGCAGGTCAATACCGGCGGAAGCCGCCAGAAAAAAGCCGGTACCTCGGCAAAGATGCCGCTCGATTGGTGGCTCAGAACCGATTCACTCAAGACCCTGCAGGGCAAACTGCCATTTTCTCCGGACCGATTTGTGCTGGCCTTTGAAAAGGGACTGACCGGCCAGGCCGGCCAGATCAAACGCCTGCTCGGCGGGCGGATACGGGATGTGATTTGGGCACTCCCGCCTGTAATCATGGAACAGGATCTGGCAAAAAATCACAAACAGATTTCCTTGCTGATCCGCTCAGGTTTCAAGTGTTTCCAACTCGGGCATATCAGTCAGACCGAACTGTTTGTCGGGCAACGCGTCCATCTTTCAGCCGATTACAGTCTCAACCTCCTCAATAATCAGGCGGTGGTCATGGCCGGGCAGACCGGCTTCGAGTCGGTGCAGCTCTCAATCGAGGCTGACCGCGAGGCCCTGCGTGAGCTTATTCAGGGGTATAAGAAGACCGGAGTTCAGGCTGCAGGAAAGGAGGCGGTGCGGAGAAGTACCCAAGTAGGCCTGACAGTTTACGGCTCGCCCGCCCTCTATACCGCCCGCTTGGCCGCAGCGCATTTTTCCTATGATCGACCGATTGTCAGCCCTAAAGGCGAGCCGTTTGTCATCCGCCGGAAAGAAGGCTATACCCAGACCCATCCCTTGCGGCCCTTTTCTCTCCTGCCCTATCTGGTGGAGTTGAAAAATATGGGGCTTGATTATGTGGTAGTCGATATCTCGGGAGAGCCGATGGGTGGCCGTTCTGTCCAGGAACTGCACGAACGCCTGATCGGCTCAGGCCGCTACGCCAAACTGTCCACCTTTAATTATCTCGGCAAGTTGGAATAAGAGCTTAATTGAGCTTTTTGCCACGCCCTTCATCGAGGCGTCGCATCCCTTCCATGAGCAGTTTCATGAAAAAACCAATCTCCGGGGTCTCAAAATCCTCAGGCGGGATGCCCGGGGTGAAGCGAAACCAGCCTGAGTGTTCTTTCAATATCTGGTAAAAGGCCGAATCGCCGACGTAATCGGCATATTTAGCCTTGATGAGTCCCCCCTGGCGGAAAGAGAACCTGGCCGTCCCCTTGGTGAGTTGGCTGATGGTGAGGATGCCCGTCTTGCTGTTCATGTTCAGGGTCTGGAAAAGGGCCTCTGCCGGGATCTCCGAGAGGTTGCCGATCATCCCCGAGGCGAGATCCTCAGCTCTGATCTTATTGGATTTATTCAGCCGTTCTGCCATCAGACGGGAGAAGTAGAGCTGGATGCCGGGATAGTGGTCGAGGATTTTCTTGAAATTCTGCTGATCGATGTAGAGGATAGAGGTCGGTTCGGTCACTTGGATGGTGGCGCTGACGTTGTCGTTACAGATCAGGCTCATCTCACCAAAAACCTCGCCTTTACCGAGCGTCGAAATTTTTATGCCCGCATCGTTGAGGACATTGACGTTTCCCGAGACGATGATATAGAAGTGACCGCCGGGTTCTCCTTTGCGGATGACAATTTCCCCTTTGGGGTATTTGCTCAGTTTGAAAAACTGAATGACGTTTTCAAGGTGCTTGTCGTCGATATTCTTGAAAAAGGCAAACCCGCTCAAGAGATGCATCATCGAGCCGAGTTCGTTTGAATAACGCTCTTCTCCATTGGCAAGCATGAGGTCATCGTCTTTGGTATGTTCGAGTTTGACGGAACCGGTGCAACCACTGCAGCTGATCATGCAGACCGGGATCTTGTCGCCGCGCTCATACAGGATCATGATCTTCGTCAGATCGGCGTTGAGGACCTTGCAGACCTTTTTGTCGAGGGGGAAATTGATGATGGTCGTGGTGATGAAGGTGTTTTCAGCCTCATTGCTTATGGGAATGGCAATGCCTGTAAGTTTGAAACTGTCACCGTACTCATAGAGTGGACAGGCCCTGTTTTCGACTACTCTGAATGCTACTTTTGGAAAACCCATTTCGTGTCTCGCGGATAAAGTTCATGCTGCAGGGGAAAAGAGAAGTAGTGTTTTCATCTCCTCTGCCCTGTAGAATATCCTATGGTTGCCGATTCTGTCAAATGGCAGTGGAGATTTATTAGCCGTGAGTAATTGCAGCCTCTGATGACGATACCTGTTGACTTTGTGCGGCTCTTGCATTATTAATTCTATTCTTTTTCGTAAAAATCACCACAGAGTTGAGGCTCAAAAGACGCTGTGGTCTGCGTATCGAGTACATAACCGTTAGCCCGGTTGGTATACGAGAGTCAATAACAGGAGGAATTACTACGTGGCTAATCATAAATCTGCTGAAAAAAGAAACCGCCAATCCCAGGATCGTCGTCTGCGCAACAGGGTGAACAAGACCCAGATGAAAAATGCGATTCGCAAAGTGAATGCTGCTGTAGCGACAGGTTCCGAAGAAGAGGCCAAAGTGGCACTGCTCTTGGCAATTCCCGTTATCGCCAAGACGGCATCTAAGGGAAGCATCCACAAGAAAACGGCATCACGTAAGATTTCCCGTCTGGCCAAGAGTGTCAATAAGATAGAGCCAGCGGCGTGATATGATTGTTTTGTCCTCTCGGCAGGCTTTAATAAGCTGATCGGGAAGGACAGGAAGGATGAAAGGACCATGGAATCTCAAGATTCTTTGGTCCTTTTTTTTTTGCCTCTTCCAAAGATGCTGGACATTTCCGTTTGATACCTGTTATTCTGTGTGATCTCTTGCTGGTCTTTTTATGTAACCAACTGAAGTTTCATTTATTTTTTTAAGATCATGTCTCGCCGAACCTACATTCCTTCTGCTGAAGTCTTTGCCGATTTTCTGGGATCAGCAAAACTCATCCCCGTCTGCACCGAGATCATTGCCGATCTCGATACCCCACTCACGCTTTTTGCCAAGGTTGCAGCTGAGCACAGCCACATTTTTCTGTTTGAAAGCATGGAGGGGGGAGAAAAATGGGGGCGGTATTCATTTATTGGCTTTGACCCTCTGGTGACCTTTGAATCACGGCAGAATGAGGTGTGTATCAGCGAGGTGCGGGGAGCCACGAAGACCGAGGAGCAATTTCAGGCCAATCCGCTATCGGCGATCAAGACCCTGGTTGAAGAGCTCCAGGCCGCCGAGGTTGCCGGACTACCGAAATTCTGCGGCGGTGCCGTTGGTTTTCTGGGCTATGACATGGTCCGTTTCATGGAGGATCTGCCCGATAGCCGGCCATTGCTCGATCTGCCGGATTCTTCTTTTATGGTACCGGGCATTGTCCTGGTCCATGACAGTTTTCGCCAGACGGTGACTGTCGTCTGCTGGGTGCGGGTTGAAGAGGGGGCCGATGGAGAAAGGCTCTATGCCGATGCGACCCGGCGGATCGACGAGATTATAGAGATACTCAAGGCCCCGGTCCCTATTCAGGCCCGAAACAGCGCCGAAGGAACTTCCGCTGCGCATGTCTTTTCCACCAATATGGACGCAACGCAGTTTCATGCTATGGTTGAACGGGCCAAGGAGTATATCCTGGCCGGGGATATCATCCAGGTCGTTCTGTCCCAGAGATTTCATACCGAGACGGATATCGATCCGACCGTGCTCTACCGGGCTCTGCGCCACATCAACCCCAGTCCTTATCTGTTCTTTCTGAAGTTGGGCGATCTGATCCAGATCGGTTCATCCCCAGAAATCCTGGTACGAAAAGAAGGTCAGACTATTGAGTTACGGCCGATCGCCGGTACCCGCAAGCGGGGCCTGACGGAACAGGAGGACCGTCGCTTGGAGGAGGAGCTGCTGGCAGACCCCAAGGAGAGGGCAGAGCATCTGATGCTCGTTGATCTAGGTCGCAACGATGTGGGCCGGGTGGCCCAGGGTGGCTCGGTTGAGGTTAGGGATCTCCTGGTGATTGAACGCTACAGCCATGTCATGCATATTGTTTCCGGGGTGCATGGTGTGCTTGAGGCAGACAGGGACCAGTTCGATGTCCTGGCCGCCTGTTTCCCTGCCGGTACGGTGAGCGGAGCTCCGAAGATCAGGGCCATGCAGATCATCGATGAGCTCGAGCCGGACAGGCGCGGGCCTTATGCCGGTTCCGTCGGCTATTTCGGCTTTTCCGGCAATATGGATTTCTGTATCACCATTCGCACTTTTATCATGCAGGGCAGAAATCTGTGGATCCAAGCGGGGGCAGGTATTGTCGCCGATTCCGATCCGGACAAAGAATTTGAAGAGACACTCAATAAATCCATGGGACTGCGAAGGGCGGTTGAACTCGTGGAAAAAGGGTTTTAGGCCATGCTGGTACTCATCGATAACTACGACTCGTTCACCTACAACATCGTCCAGACCATCGCCGCCAATGCCCGCAAGGAAGGGCGTGAGGAAGATATTCGGGTATTCCGCAACGACAAGATCAGCCTCGCGGAGATCGAGGCCATGCAGCCGGACCGGCTGCTGATCTCGCCTGGCCCCTGTTCTCCCCAGGAGGCGGGTATATCGATTGCCGCAATCCGCTATTTCAGCGACAAGTTGCCGGTGCTGGGGGTCTGTCTCGGGCATCAGTCGATGGGTGAGGCCTTTGGCGGCAGGACAGTGCGGGCTGGCAGGATCATGCACGGCAAGACCAGTCCCATGCATCATGACGGCCGTGGAGTCTTCACCGGTCTGCCAAACCCCTTTGACGGCATGCGCTATCACTCCCTGATTGTCGAGGAGCAGACCCTGCCCGACTGTCTGATTGTCACCGCCCGCACCGACGAGGGGGAATTGATGGCCATCCGCCACAAGACCTTGTTGATCGAGGGGGTGCAGTTTCATCCCGAATCGATTATGACCCCGGCCGGTATTCGGCTTCTGCGCAACTTCATGAGTCCCGACTACCCCGAGATGTTGCAGGGTTGACGGATTCTGGCCTGATAATCTTTGCCAAGGAAGAAACGATGCATATTCAAGAAGCGATAGGCCAGGTGGTTGTCGGCCGTGATCTCAGCGAAAAGGCGATGTATGAGGTCATGCAGGATATCATGAGCGGTGAGGCGACGGCTGCCCAGATCGGAGCCTTTATTACTGCCCTGCGCATTAAGGGTGAGACCGTGGCCGAGATAACCGGGGCGGTCCGGGTCATGCGGGAAAAGGCCACCCGGATTGAAACCGGAGTCGATACGGCGGGCGGGGGGATTATTATTGACACCTGCGGCACCGGCGGAGACGGTTCGGGCACCTTCAATGTCTCGACCACCTCGGCCTTTGTGGTGGCCGGCGCGGGTGGGGTGGTCGCCAAACACGGTAACCGCTCGGTCTCGAGCAAATGCGGCAGCGCCGATGTCCTAGAGGCCTCAGGTGTTGCCTTAAACCTTACGGCCGAGCAGATCGGTCAGTGTATCCGGGGTGTCGGCATTGGTTTTCTCTTTGCCCCGGCCCTGCACGGCGCCATGAAATACGCGATCGGGCCGAGAAGGGAGATCGGGATCAGGACCATTTTCAATATCCTCGGGCCACTGACCAATCCGGCCGGGGCCAATGTCCAGATCCTCGGGGTCTTCGATGCCGGCCTTACCGAACCCCTGGCCAAGGTCCTGGGAGGGCTCGGTTCCAAGAGGGCCCTGGTGGTCCATGGTGAAGGTAATCTTGATGAGCTGACGGTAACCGGCGCCACCCGGGTTTCCGAGCTGGTCGACGGTCAGGTCAGGACATATTCCCTGACCCCGGAAGAATTCGGCTTGAAAAGATCCAGCCTCGAAGAGTTGGCGGGGGCCGCGACCCCGCAGCAGGCTGCGAGTGAAATGCGGGCCATCCTAACGGGTGAATCGGGGGCCAAGCGTGACATGGTTCTTTTAAATAGCGGTGCGGCCCTGATGGCTGCCGGTATAACCGGGACCATTGCTGAGGGCATCGAGACAGCTGCCGGGATTATTGATTCGGGCAAGGCCTTGGCTAAACTCGATGAGCTTGTGCAGTTCTGCACCGCCATCAGGCAGCAGAACGGCTGAGGGGTTCTCGTCAAAAAGATATTTCCGAAACACTCGCAATTTCCTTAAGGGACAATCTAAAACCGTCCCTCTATCAGAGATGAGACAATGATTTTAGAGAGA
>JAUYSF010000104.1 GCA_030696435.1 Desulfoprunum sp.
GGTCGAGCGTTTCTTGACTGACGCCGAAAAAGACGCCAAAATCGTTAACTGCAAGCATGTCCTGGCAAGAAATATCAGTAGACGGAGGGGTTTGTTCATTCATGACGGTCGAAATATTTGAAAAAATGTTTGTAAAAGAACACAAGCAATGACGAATATCCGCCATTGTATTTGACAATTTGAATTCTTTGGTAATAGTATGACAGCATAACTCAGAAGTACATCTACTTTTTTCTGTGGATTCGTGCCAAGCTTAAAATAGTGCTTGAATTTTAAGTGCTATTCTTTGTATATAGCGAGTTAATAAAAAAGTGGGCCTTGTCGGTGGTGTTCACCGGAGGTATTATATTTCGGGCTGTCCGCCATTTTTTTTATCCCATATCATATCGAACTATAGGAGGTTTCGTGATGATGAAGAGATTACAGGTCGTTGTACCTGCGTTGTTGTGCGTGTCTATCCTGACACTGACTGGCTGCGGAAAGAAAGCTGATACTGACGCTGCAATGAAGACAGAACCAGCTGCAGAGTCTTTGGATACCAAGGGTACCGGTATCTCCGAGGGTCGTACCTCTGAGGGTATGCTTCCTGTTTACTTTGATTTTGATTCCTCTAAACTCAAAGATGATCAGAAGTCCCGTATGCAGGTGAATGCTGATTTCATCAACAAAGGTACGGTAAATATTCGTATCGAAGGTAACTGTGACCCACGTGGCACCAACGAGTACAACATGGCTCTTGGTGAGAGACGTGCTCAAGCTGCCAAAAAAGACCTTCTGGGTCTTGGCGTTGATGAGAAGAAACTCACCACCGTCAGCTACGGCGAAGAGCGCATCCTTCTTCATGGCGAAGATGAGCTGTCTTGGGCACAGAACAGACGTGACGATTTCGTCATTGTTGAATAATACTTCCTTGTCTCATGTTTTCCGGGCTGAGAAGCTCTATTGATTTATAGGAGAATGTAATGGTGTTGAAGAGAATTTTGCTTGTCAGCATGTTCTTCATGTTCACTGGATTTTTAACTGATGGCGTCAAGGCGGCCGAGATGAAAATCGGTGTCATGAATGTTCAGAAGATTATCATCCTGTGTGATGCGGGGAAAGCAGGCAAAACCCGTTTTGAAGGAAAAATGAAAGAATTGCAGGGCAAGTTCAAACAGGAAGAAGAAACCCTTACTGTCCTACAGAAAGAAATAGAGAAGAAAAGCTCAGCCTGGAGTGAGGAGACCAAAGCAGTTAAAGTCCGTGATTTCCAGAAGTTGAAGCGTGAATTTCAGGCCAAGACTGAAGACGCTCGCTATGAACTCAAACAACTCCAGGACAAGGAATTAGAACCGATTCTCAAGGCCTTGGAAGGTGTTGTTTTAAAATACGGCAAGGAAAATGGCTATACTGCAATTCTCGATTCGAAAAATGGCGTGATTTACAATGACCCTGCAATTGATATCAGTGATTTGATAGTAAAAGAGCTGAACAAAAGCATGACAAAGTAAGAACAATCCATGCCGCTTGGTGTGGCAGTTTTCGTCATTTCATAAAAACGATGCAAGGGGATACTCCTTGCATCGTTTTGTTTTTTGTAGCTATTTAGAGGGATAATTATGCCGATCAAGAGCATGACGGGATTTGGGCGGGGTGAGTCAACGGTCGCTGGTAAGATTTGGGTGGCAGAACTGCGTTGCGTCAATAATCGTTATCTCGATGTGAAAATGAAGTTGCCCAAAGGCTACTCCATTTTTGAAGAGCGTATCCGTAAGTTAATATCTTCATGGCATCAACGGGGCCGGGTAGATCTTATCCTGACGGTCGGTGGGGACTCTTCCGAGATGCAGCAGGTCAAAGTGAATCTCGAATTAGCGGGAAACTACCACCAGGCCCTCCTTGAGATCAGTTCGGCCCTGCAGATTCCAGGCGAGATCAGCACGACGCTTATTGCTTCCTATCCCGATGTCCTCATCCGGGAACAGGAGTCTGAAGACCCGGAGCAGATATGGTCAGCTTTGGAGATGGTCTTGAGAGAAACCCTACAGAATTGCGACACTATGCGTATGCAGGAAGGGAGACTCTTGCAGGACGATCTTCTTGCCCGTATAAAGCAATTCGTTCGGACTGTTGACAATATTGAGCAGTCGATCCCGGTCCTCCTGCAACAGCGTCAGCGAAATCTTGAGGAGCGACTGGAAAAACTCCTCGGCCAGATCCAGCTCGATCCTTCGCGTCTTGCCCAGGAGGTCGCGATCCTGGCCGATAGAACTGATGTGACCGAGGAGATTGTCCGGCTACGTTGTCATATCAAACAACTTTGTTCATTTCTTGAAGAAGAGGCTGGCGTCGGGCGAAAGCTCGATTTTCTTATCCAGGAATTTCTCAGAGAGGTCAATACCCTGGCGTCAAAGATTAACGATGCTAGTATTGCCCATATGACCGTAGATCTGAAGAGCGAGCTTGAAAAAATGCGCGAGCAGGTCCAGAATATAGAATAGGTATGCTTGAGGGCTTATTCCATTTAAGTAAGCACTACTCGCACACGCTGATGAAGGGGGAGGATGATGCAGCTGTTGAATGTCGGGTTTGGCAATACCGTTACAGTTGAAAGAATTATCGCGGTTATCAACACCGGGTCCTCGCCGGCCAGAAAACTCAAAGAACTGGCCAAAGCGGAGGGAAAGCTCGTCGATGTAACAGAAGGCCGGAGAACCAGATCGATCTTGGTCATGGATTCTAATCATGTGATCCTCTCTTCTGTGCAGCCGGACACCATAAGCCAGCGTATTTCTGCTCTTCAACCCAGTTACCACCTCGCTGAACTGGCCTCTGCAGAGAAGGGCGGCGGCAGTTCGGTGGAACTATGATACCCGGCAGACTATTTGTCATTTCAGCCCCATCTGGAACAGGCAAAACCACGATTTTGAAACGTGTTATGGGCCGTCTTGCCGGACTTGCCTTCTCTGTCTCCCATACCACACGGATACCTCGGGCCGGGGAGCGAGACGGAGTGGAGTACCACTTTGTCAACCAGGCAGAGTTTGGGATGATGCGAGACAATGGTCTCTTCCTCGAATGGGCCGAAGTTCATGACAATTACTATGGGACCAGTCGAAGGACTATTGTGGAGCAACTGGAGAGAGGTCGGGATGTCATCCTGGACATCGATGTTCAGGGAGCTGCCATCATACGAAAATCCTCGGGGCTTGCTGCTTCACATATTTTTATCAGCCCACCCAGTCTGGCAGAATTGGAAAAACGGCTCAGGGGGCGAGAGACGGAGACGGAAGAGAGTATTCAGATCAGATTGAAAAATGCTCGGTTTGAGATGCAATCAGCCAAAGACTATGAGTACGTTATAATCAACGATGCCCTTGATGAGGCAGTGCGGCTTCTTGCTGCAATTATTTTGGCCGAACGTGCCAAGGCCCATAGATTGCCGTCCGGCAGACCAATCGAACTGTTTGAGAATTCATGAAAGTACAGAAAATAGACCAATCGCAGGGTGAAGAGCGGAGGATAAGGCTGACGGAAGACCTGATATGGGGAGTCCACCCTGTGTTTGAGGCCCTCACCGAAGAGCCCGAACGGATAACGGAAATTATTCTGCACAGGGAAAAACGGGGAGGCAAACTCGAGGAGATTATCGAGCTAGCCCGTCTAAAAGGTGTCAAGATCACCTTTGCCCCTGCACTGCGCCTCATAGGAGAAGGGGCGAGCAGTGTTCGGCACCAGGGAGTATTGGCCAAAACCAGCCAGGCCCCGCTGTTGTCCTTTGAGGAGATGGTGGAGCGTTTCGTCGCCAGGGTACAAAATGGTGAGAAGCCGCGCCTTGTGGCCTGCGATTCCCTGCAGGATCCTCATAACCTCGGGGCGATTATCCGCTCTGCCCTGGCCTCGGGGGCAACTGGCGTTATCCTGACCCGCGAACGCTCAGCTCCTTTGAGCGGCACTGCCGCCAAAGCGTCGGCCGGGGCTGTCTCGCATATCGACATCTGTCAGGTCACCAATCTCGTTGCCGCCCTGAAGAAGATCAAGGAGGCCGGTGCCTGGGTCTTCGGAGCAGTGAAAGATGCGGCCGCTCAGTCCCTTTATGCCACTGATTTTAATCTGCCGGCCTGTATTGTCGTGGGCAGTGAGGGACAGGGCATACGCCCTCTGGTCCGCAAGGAGTGCGACATACTGATCTCCATCCCGATGGCCGGGACCTTGGATTCGCTTAACAGCTCAGTCGCAGCGGCTGTCATTCTCTTTGAGGTCATGCGCCAGACCGCCAGCCTGTGATACGCTCTTTCAACTATTTCCAGACGCCGGGACGATACGTGCCCGACCGGCGTCTGGAAATCTCTCGTACATTTATCGTGTCTTTTTTTCGGCCATTCTGGCCTTGAGCAATTCACCAAGACTCCCCGTGCTCTGCTGAGTCGGTGCTGGCTTACTTTTTTCGATATAGTGGCGGTATTCGGTCTTTTCGACGTTTTCCTGGACCTCTGGAGAGACATAGTCAGCCGGGGCAAGGCTTATTTTCCGGCCCGCTGTATCAATTGACTCAACTATTACATCGATATTCTGCTCGACTTCCAGTACTTCACGGGGGTGGTGGATCCTGCGGCCACCGCCGAGTTTTGAAATATGGACAAGACCGTCAATCCCCGGTGCCAGGGTGACGAAGGCCCCGAATTGGGTCAGGCGAGCCACCTTGCCGGGATGGGTTGAGCCCTCCGGAAATTGTGCTTGGACACTGTCCCAGGGGTCGGCCAGGGTCTCTCGGAGACTTGCCGAAATCCTGTTCTTTTCCCAGTCGAGGCTCTTAATGATGGCTTTGACCTCCTGGCCGACACTGAGATATTCGGCGATATTGTCCACCCGGCTCCAGCCGATCTCCGAGATGGGGATGAGGGCGTCAATGCCACCGATATCGATAAAGGCACCAAATTCGCGGATTGAGGTGACCGTCCCCTGGACTGTCTGCCCTTCCTGCAGGCTGGTTTTCAAGAGATCTTTTTGGCGTTCCCGTTCCTCTTCCTGGATGGCCCTGGCCGAGACCACGATATTTCTACCGCCTTCCTCGAATCGGGTAATGCGAAAGACCATACGGGTGTCGATAAATTCCAGGGCCGGGTCGGTCACCCGGCGCAAGCTCATCTGCGAGAAGGGGCAAAAGGCGCGGATGTTGCCGCCCATGGTGATCTCAAAACCACCTTTTATCTCTGACTTGACCAGGCCTTCAATAGGAATACCGCTGCGCCAGGCCTCTTCCAGGTGGTCGGCGTTTGAGCCTGAACCTATCCGGGTGGTGAAAAGGCTTTCCGATGAGCGACTTTTAAGGAAGTAGACATCAACGGTATCGCCGATGGCCTTGGTCAATTCTCCTTCCTTGCCGGTTATCTCGGCGCTGTTCATTACCCCTTCACTCTTGCTACCGACATCAAGAAAAACCGACTCTCCGCTGATTCCGACGATGGTTGCGGTGATCTTCTGGCCCGGAGCCAAGCGCCGCATTTTTTTTGGGTCTTCCTGTCGGAGGAGTTCTTCAAAGCTCTCACTCATTGTGTCCATGGTCTTTTCCTGTCTGTTGCTGATGATTCGTTGAAATTATTACTGTCCAGTTGTGTCTGTCTCTGCGATCAACAAGCGTATTCTACCCGATCCGCCAAAGAATGTCCGTAGCAGACTTCATCGCCAGTTTTCCTCTGTATGACAAACTCTACCTATGGTGGGGATACGAAGACTGCAGCTATTTTAAGGTGATTGCCAGGGTATGGCCAGGGCTATAATCTGCTCATATTCCTGAAAAAGAAGACGTTTTTCGATAAGTTCTGCAAGAAATGCGTCCAGGGCCGTTGGCGAAAAAGAACTGAAACGCTCTTGGAGTTCGGTCTTTGTCCTGATCTGTTCACAGAAGAGAAATATCTGCCGTGAAATGCCCCGGAGTCTGTGCTGCAAAGGTGGCCCGTCCGGTCGTTCCTGGCGGATGATAAGAAAACTGCCTCCATCCCGATACGAGAGAGGAGGCCCACTATTTTTCGGGCGCTGGGCATGGAACTGCTGCCAGTGCTTGATTTTTCCGGCCACCTGTCGCCACAGGAGGCGCTGGCGTTTTCGGTCTCCTCGGTAACCCATGCTGAGCATCTCCGAGCCGATCAGCAGCTCAGGAGGGAAAAGAAGGCGATTTTTCTTGTGCGGGAGAAGGGTATTGATGCCAAATTTTTGGGGATCTCTATGCACCGGTGAGCCATGGCCGAGGAAAAAAACGGCTGGCGACAGTGGTGTATAAGGCAGGACAAAGTCCAGTGTCGCAAGAGTCTCCGAAACTTCTTCTTCGTTGCTACCGGGAAATTCGAGAATGAGATTGCCCTCAAGGCGAATAGAACATGCAGCACTGTGTTTCATCACCGCGATATTCTCGATGGTGGTGACACCTTTGGCCATCTTTCCCAGCAAGGAGGTGGAAAGGGCCTCGATGCCGACCTGTATGGTGCGCAGGCCGCCTCTGCTGTAAATATGCAGGCGATCTGGATCGGTGGTACCGCGTATTTCAGCAAAAAACCGGCAATCAGTGCCGGTTTGGGCGCGGTGTTGAAAAAAACGATCTGCCTCTCGGATGGGCAGGGCGTTGTCGGCAAAGGTAAAATCCAGACACTGGTAGGTCTGTGACAGCGTTTCAACCTCTGCAGCCACCCGGTCTGCTTTCTTGCTCCGGTAGCCCTGCCACTGGATATTCAGGTTGCAGAAGGTGCATTTGTTCCACCAGCAGCCCCTGGAAAATTCCAAGGGCAGGATGGGGATAAAGGGCTGTTCGGGAAACAGTCTGTGCATCTCGGAAAAATAGGGGGCATAGTCGGGGATCGGCAGGAGGTTGAGATCCGCTAATTCAGGGCAGGGACTGACAGAATGTTCCTTTCGGGTGTGCAACCGCTCCGGCAGAGAGCCAGCCTGGCCGGCAAGAAAGGAACAGAGTCCCAGAAGTGGTCCTTCGCCTTCGCCATCGACGATATAATCAATCTGTGGGAAGTGTCTTTGTAGCGAATGGCCGATTTTACCGGCACAGGATGAGCCGCCAAAGACAATCGGTCGGTCGGGGTGCTGTTGTTTGAGCAGGGTGGCGACATAGAGAGAGGAGAACAGCTGGTTGAAGCAGACCGAAAGGCCGATCAGCTGAGATTCCTGGAAGGATCTTTGCGCGAGCCAATCACGGCAGGTCGTCTCGATCAATGCGGCAAGTTCATCAAAGTTAGGAACCTTCCTTCTATCATCCGTATCCTTCAAACTTTGCCGAAAGACCTTGGCGGCCTGTTCCCTCCGGTCGGGGAACAGGAGTCCGGCAAAGAGGGCCTCACCGGCCCAGCCGCTCTTTGAGATGCGGCGATAGGTATCAATGCCGAGGGCCTTGGCAACATCCAGATAAGGATGGCAGAGCTCGACCCGGACCGACATCTCTCTCTCCAAATAAGCCTTGAGGGCGGCCAGTTGCAGGGACGGTCGATTGAAAATCGACCAGGGCATGGAGATGAGAGTAACGCTGAAAGGAGCGGACTGATCGGCTGCGGGCATGAGCTATTGATGGATGATTTCGGTGCCTTCCGGTGGGCTGAAGGTGAACATCTCGGCTATAGCCTTCTCGTCGTCTGCATTAACGAAATCGGCCTTGAGATCGCTCAGGGTCAGGATGGTGCGGGTGTCGAATTGATCGCGGATCTCGATGCGCCGTATAAGGGAGTCGGCAGTGATCCAGAGGTGGATATCCTGGACCTGTGATTCTGAGTTTTTCGGCACCAGCTGGATGATACGCAGTTCCTTATCGTCATCGGCCTCGACCATATTCTTATTGGCGCCAAGGATCATAAAATCTTCTACCAGCTTGCCGGAACCGGTAAAAAAAGAGTAGGTCATATCCTCTTCGATCTTCTTCGCAGGTGAGACGATCATTTGGTGCAGATTGTCGAAATACATGGAAAAAGTCTTTCCGTCACTGACCAGGATCTGTCGTTCGGGGCTGTCATAGTTCCAGCGCATGCGCTTGAGTCCACCGGTCTTGAGGAAATAGGCCTTACCACCGCCCTTGCGCGGTCGACCGGTCATCTGTCCCTCGGTTTGTTGGACAAAGATGAAGGACAGGCTGCGCATGGCATCGTATCTGGCCTGCAGTCTGGCGGCGACAGCACCCGGTGCCTCGGGATAGCTCTCTGCCGCCTGGCTGAGCGCCGGCAGGATGAGGAGGAGGCCGAAGAGAAAGAACGCCAAAAAGGACGGATGTCGGGTAGGACAGAAGTGGCTCATATATGTTTTAACTCCACAGGACGATTGAATATTTTTGAGGCAACCTGCTGTGCTGTATCGGTGAGATCGGTCACATAGTAGTGATGGCTGACCTCACCCTCCGGTCGCGATACAATTTGGGGGTTTTCCCGTAGGAATTTTTCGAGATATCTAGCCGTTTCAATCGAAGAGTCGACGAGGGTCACCCGCTTGCCGATGCGGGGTTGGATCAGATTTTTCAGCAGAGGATAGTGGGTGCAGCCGAGGACCAGGGTGTCGATCTGTTTGTCGATCAAGGGGTGCAGATAGCGGCGGAGGATCATTTTGGTCTCCCGTTTATTCATCCAGCCTTCTTCTACCAGGGGTACAAGGAGAGGGCAGGCCTGAGAAAAGACTTTATAGTCCGGGAAGAGATCGGTGATGGTCTTCTCATAGATATTGCTGCGAATGGTGGCACTGGTGCCGATCACCCCAATCCTGCCGCTGCGGGTCCGAGCGATGACCTCCTGCACGGCCGGAGTGATCACCTCAATGATCGGCACCTTGAATTCCTGGCGCAGGCGTTCTGTGGCGACGCT
>JAUYSF010000113.1 GCA_030696435.1 Desulfoprunum sp.
TGGCCATCGTCGGCCCAAGCGGCGGCGGCAAGACCACCCTCACCAATCTCATCCCCCGCTTTCTCGATCTCAAAGACGGGGCCATCCTGATCGACGGCACCGATATTCGGGATGTCACCATGCAATCCCTGCGCAGCCAGATCGCCATGGTCACCCAGCAGACGATTCTCTTTAACGATACCGTGCGCAACAACATCGCCTATGGCGACCTGGAAAGCACCGAGGAAGAGATCAAAAAAGCAGCAGAAGCGGCCCATGCCCTCGATTTCATCAACAATCTGCCGCAGGGTTTTGATACGGTCATCGGCGAAGGAGGAAGCCGGCTGTCCGGAGGCGAGCGTCAGCGTGTATCGATCGCCCGGGCCATCCTGAAAAACGCCCCGATCCTCATACTCGATGAAGCGACCTCGGCCTTGGACACCGAATCGGAAAGAGAGGTCCAGAAAGCCCTGGAAAACCTGATGAAAGATAAAACCACCTTTGTCATCGCCCACCGTTTATCGACCATTATCAATGCCGACCGGATCATTGTCGTCAAAGACGGAGTCATTGTCGAGGAGGGGACCCATACTGAATTGCTGGCCCTGGGCAAAGAGTACGAACTGCTCTACACCATGCAATATCGTTAGATCTGTACAGGAATTCGGGATATTGAGCGGAGCCGTGCTGGGTGAGGAATATATATTTATTGCAGAGGAATGACGCATGGCTCAATTGAACAAAAGACAGGCCCTCTTCACCCAGATGGGAGTCTGGGCCGTTATCTGCACCTGTTTCAGCATCCCGCTCTCAACCTCAGTGATGGATCTCTGTTCGGCCCTGGTCATCCTGTTCTGGCTGCTTTCCGGCAAGGCCCTACTCCTGCCGCGCCTGGTCCGACACAATCCCGTGGTCTTTCTGGCCACCGGGCTTTTTCTGTTCTTTATAGCAGGACTCACCTATTCGCCGGCCACGATCAGGGATTCCTTTGCCGTTTTGATGAAATACCGGGAACTGATCCTGCTGCCGATGGTCATATCGCTGGTCATGGATGACGAAACTGCGGTGCAAAAGGCGGAAAACAGCTTTCTGGCCGGAGCGATACTACTGCTCATTATTTCCTACGGTATGGCCTTTTCACTTATCCCTTCCATCAAATACGGCTATTCTCTCCTCTTTCATATCACCCACAGTTTTTTTATGGCGCTGCTGTCTTTCTGGGCCCTGCAGCGGGTCTTGGACTCGACACGATTCCGCTCTTTCTGGCTCCTGATCTTTCTTGCGGCAACTATCAACCTCATCTTTATCACGCCCGGCCGGACCGGCATGCTCTCCTATGCCATACTCATGCTGCTGGCCCTCATGCAGCGTCTCCCTTGGAAGAGCAGATTGGCGGGCTGTCTTTTTTTCTGCCTGCTGATCCCTGTCGGATTTTTCACCTCAGCCAACATTTCCTCCCGGGTTCAACAGGCCCTGCAGGACATAATTCACTATGAACAGGGCGTTTCCCGAACGTCTCTCGGGATGCGGCTCGACTGGTGGGGCAACAGCCTGGATCTTATCGGGGAAAAACCGCTGCTCGGACACGGGACCGGCTCATTTGCCATACAACAGGGGAAATTGATCAAAGGCAGCAAAACCAAGCCATCAGACAATCCCCATAATGAATATCTCATGATCGGGGTTCAGCTCGGTATTCCAGGGATGGCGCTCTTCATTGCCCTCATGGTGAGTCAATGGCTCTGTGCACGCAGCTTTGAGCCGCACAGGAAGTTTCTGATTCAGGGGGTCGTGCTCACCATGGCGACCGGCTGCCTCATGAACTCGTTCCTCTTCGACTCCCATCAGGGTCATTTTTTTGCCTTCTTCTCGGCCCTGTTCTTTTCATCATCGAAGCCGTATCACGTGTTCAAGTCCTGCTCTTTTTCACCGACAATCTCCCGGTAAAGATCGAAATATTTTCCAACGATCAGGGGAATGGTGAAGTCCTGCCGTTTTTCATCGGCAACTTTTTGAAATTCTTTCAGATACTCATCATAGTGGGAGTACACTTCCATGATCTTGCGGCCGAGTTGGTCCTGGCTGCTCTGAAACATCTCCGGCAAGATTTCCGGCACGGCCCCCACCGGGGTGGCAATCAGAACATCGGCGTAGAACAGCGACTCGATCATCACCTTGGGCCCGCCTTCCTGATGCGATGCCACCACAACAAGATGGGCCTTTTTCATAAGCAAGGGAATATCGTCGCGGAAGCCGGCCAGCGAGACCTTGCCTTTCAAACCATGTTTTCGAATTTTCTTTTCAAGATTGTCCTTTTCCGGGCCTTCACCGACGATCTGCAGACGAAAATCAAAGGGCAGGCTGCCGACCTGATCTATCAGAATGTCAAATCCTTTGATCCGATCAAGACGGCCGACAGCAACCATCGTAAAGACCTCCTCCTTGTCGACAATCCCAATAACCTCCGGCACAACACCGTTGTGGATGACACAAATGTGTGCTCCTCTTGCCGGGATTACCGATCTCCCGGCCTTTTCCGAAACGGTGCTGACCCAGCGCAGGGTGTTGAATATCCTGCCTTTCCGGTCGTTGTGTTTGGTTCCCAGATGTTTGAAACCGAGCAGTCGGTTCACCCTGGCAACCAGGGTTGTACCCTTGGCGGCATGGGTATGGATGATATCGGGGCTCAGCTCTTTGAGTCGGGCATAGAGCTCAAGATGCAGGAAGGGATTGTTGCTCGTGGGATGGGAGTTGAGGCGCACCTGCCGGACATCAGGTGAAAATCTTTTTTCAATCGTGGCATTACGCAAAAGCAGGGCCGTAACTTCATGATCCCTTGCCAGTGCGTTGGAAAGCTCGACAAAGACTTTTTCCGCCCCGCCAAAGCCCTCTGATGCCATGAATTGCACAATTTTCATATTCAGGGCACAGCTCGCCATTGCGGTAGAGAGACTTTGACCGTTGTCCCATGACCGCTGACACTCTTGATTTCAATCTTCCCCTCGTGTTCTTCAATGATTTTTGCAGACATCGCCAAACCAAGCCCGGTCCCATCACTTTTACTGGTGACATAGGGATCAAACACCCGTGCTAACAGCCTCGCATCAATGCCGCAGCCAGTGTCTTCCACAAGACAGACGACCGATTTTTCCTCAAGAGAAGTGGCGATATTCAACTCCCCACCTTCCTGCATGGCCTGAAGGGCATTGAGAAAAAGATTGAGGAAAACCCCATTGAGTTTATCCTGATCGGCGTGGACGAAATCTGGCTCTGCCGTAAACGCCGTCGAGATAGACACCCCGGCGGCATCGGTATCAACACGGATGAGGGAAATAGCCTTCTGCAGGACCTCGCTCAGAGAAATTTTCTTCTTCTCCAAGCCGCCCGGCCGCGCGTAATCAAGGAGCTCACTTATGCTGCGGTTCAGTCTTTCCACCTCCCGTACCAGGATATCGGCCGCTTCCCTGTCCGGGCTGGTATCGGCAAACCTCGATTTCAAGAGGACCGCCAGGCCCTTGATCGAACTCAGAGGATTTCTCAGCTCATGAGCCACGCCAGCCGCCATTTCACCCAGTGCCGCGAGTCGCTCACTTCTCTTGAGCTCTTCCTCAAGTTTTTTTACCTCACTCACATCCTGGATCAGCAACATGGTACCGACATGCCGATCTTCACTATCCACGATGGAGAGAGCGGCCAGCAGCAGAGAGCGAATCCGACCTTCCGCTCCCCGAAGACTGAGTTCGTGGCGATACGGCCCCTTGCCTCTTGTAGCAGATTGCCCTATGATTTCTACAAGTTGTGCTGGCAGGACCGTTGCCGGATCACATCCAACCGCCTGGGACTCAGTGATCCCCAGGATTTCTTCGGCGACCAGATTGAAGATCTGAATATTGCCGGCATTATCTGTTGCGACAAGGCCAACCGGTAAGGAGGAAACGAGGAGATCGGTAAAGGCCCGCATGCGTCTCAGGCGGGTCTGAGACCCCTTGTAGCCCTGCAGAGTCAAGAGGGAGAGCCAGCCGCCAATACCCACCAAAAGAAGCACCACAGAGAGAATAATGATCTGAAGCAGTTGGCGTTTGACAGCCGTATTGAGCTGCTCGGGGTCAAGTTCCACCAGTAGTATATATTTCTCTGCCTGAAGCCGCTCAAGCTCGTCACGCCATTTCTGAGAGCCCTGCTGCAGCCCGCGCCTCTGCCCCATCATCGGCATCCCCCAGCCCTGATGCATTGGCATCCTCTCCATGGCGTCACGGGGGCTCAAAGGAGCATAGATGGCCGCAACCTGGAAACCATCACGATCGTCCCCATCCAGTAAATTAAAACGGAATATGGCATTGCCGGGGGGCTGCCCTTCCAGCTCCTTGAGAAAGGCCGTGGTCTGGGGGGGAAGTTTGCCGCCAATATTCTTGTTCTCAGAGCCTGCGAGAACATTACCCTGGCGATCTGCAAACAGGACAAAATGGATACCCGGCTGTTCCGCGGTCTGTTCGATAACCTGTTGGACATATTCGGTCCATCGCCAACCGGCATCTTCAAAACTATGGTTGTTCTCGCGAAATTTAGCCCTTGAGGCGGCATTCACAAATCGTATGATGGTGATTCCCTTCTGCAGCAGGACCTCCGTCATCAGCTGTTTCTCACGACGATAGTTGGTCGTCGCAAAAACACCGATGATAATCGCCAGCAATGAGCAGGCAGCCGCGAGAATCCAGGGCGAGACATTGGCAAGACGGACTTTCATCTGTAGGCACTAGGCTTGAGATTTGAGGATTTTCTGGAGAATGACCTTAGTGATCATATAGGTCGGCACGATGCCCTCCTCTCCCATCGGCCCGGAAGCGAGTGTCTGGCCACTGAGTAGCGGATTATCCGAGGCATAGTAGGCATAGCGGATCTTCATGCTCTGCGGAATATGCCCCTGGATGATGGCAGCACTGATCGCCCTCTGATAATGCCCTCCCTCCATCTCCAGACCGACTGCCTTCCAGCTTGAGGTGTGAAAGCGCTCCAGGACATCACGGTTCTGCAGCGAGGTGCCAAGTACTGTCACCATTGGCCCCGAGTAGACATTCACGCCGGGGTCAAAGTCGTCTACGGACAGATCATTATTGACGATATAGTTGTGGGGAGTGCCTTCCATGACATGGGCGGTCGCCAGCATGATATCGCCCTTCTTACCGGGCAGGATGCCGGCCTTGCCCATAATGGAGATGGATTCGATGCTAAAAGCAATCACCTTATCTTCTATCTGACAAGGACAGAGAAACTCATCCATCAACTCGAAGGCCTGGGTGCCAAAGGCATAATCCATGACCACCAGAACCGGCTGCAGCTCTTTGATCAAAAGGGAGCTGAACTGCAAAGCCGGATGCAGAGTAGCCGGATCAATCAGGCTGGTATCGATAATATTGACATCGATATTGGAACCGGAAAAATCTTTGTGAAAAAAATACCCATGTTTCTCGGCGTATTCACTTATTTTTTTGCCTTGGTTGCGGATCTGTCGCACCATCTCGTAGAGGTCATCAGAGGCCTTGTCATCTTTTTCAGCAAGCATGCCGGGGCCATAGATGATATTGCGCACGGAATGCATATTGGCGCTGATGATATGCAGGGGCCTCTGCTGAAAGCCCAATTGATAGAGGCGCTCCTTGATGGACTGCGCCCAGAGAGAGGCATATTTGTGATGCCCGATCATATCAAGGAGAGACGGGGTGAAATACAGGGTCAACTCTTCCTTTTCCGATATCTGTTCTTCGATTGTCCTTTTCCCGAGGCTATAGATGATATTGAACAGGCCGTTATTGGAATGATTGACCCTTCTATTTTCTTCGAGATATTCATAGGTATTGCGGGTCTCTTTGTAGGTTCTGCCGAGGATTATTGAAAGATTCCAGATCGCCTGATCAAGCTCCTCACCCTGCAGGCCTTGCTCTTTCTGGACAATTTTTTCTAATTCGAGCCATTCAGTGCTGGTTCCATCAACCTTATTGCAGGCCTGCTGATGAATCTTATGCGATTCGATCGTCAGAAAGGTGATATGTGTCAGGATATCGTAGATCTCACTCTGGCCGTGAGTTATGACAAAACACATCTCTCTTTCCGACACGGCATAGGATACCCGCCGTCTCTTCAGAGGCACAATCTCCTCGAAGGAGGTGTCCTGAAAATCCTCCTGAGCCGTGAGGATGATCCGGTTGCATTTCTCAATCCCTCTTGGCATCCTGTCTATTACATATTCGAGGCCTTTGAGTTCGACTATCCTCGGATCAGGCATCGAACCATATATTTCAGGGCTGAACATCTTCAGAGCCTCTGCCAGTTTTTCACCGGCCTTCCCCGAGGGCTTGTATACCCCCTGAAGGGTAAGGGCATCCGCCAGGGTTTTAAAGGTCCGTATAGCGTTTCGGGCTTTCTGGGATTTTGACAGTTCCTGCATAAAGATTCCTCTGGTTCTTGCACGTTCTCAGGCGAGAATCAAACTTCTCGCAGCAACGGTATCTCATTGATCGCACATTTCCTCCGGGCCCATGTCTGTGCCCAAGGGAGAATCTATAAGATTGGTATCTTTTTATAGTGTACCAGCTTGTTGGGAGATTTCTCAAAATTATTTTTTCGTCCAAGAGGCAAAATATCCATCCTGAAGTTTGAGCAATGGAACTGGCACGAAGGAGCAACCAACAGAAAGACTACGATACAAATAATAATTTGAAATCTCTTGCCTGGGCAAAACATCCACGCTAAACTGAAAGAGTTACAGACGAAACACCTCCGGGAAAGCCTTTTGCACTTATTACTCTACTCGCACGCCTACCGATTTATGATAAAACTGACCAAGATGAATGGCCAAGTCTGTCTCCTCAATCATGCGCTTATTGAGATTATCGAGGAATCGCCCGACACGTGCATAACCATGAGTAATGGAAATCGCTATCTTATTCTTGAATCAGGCGAGGAGATCAGAGAAAAGATTATCGCTTTCAATGTGGAGATCCTACAGCGGGCCGGTTACAACACCTCGTTGGTCAAGCCAACAGCAGAATAGGTTTCCTATACCGCCGCCATCATCGTGCATCAGGCGAAAATAATTAAGGAAAAATATGGACATAGCAACAATTCTTGGCATCGCAATTGCCTTTATCGCCATTCTCGGCGGCAACGTAATGGAAGGCGGCCACACCAGTTCTCTGATACAACCAACAGCTTTATTGATCGTCGCCGGTGGAACCATTGGTGCCACCTTTGTCTCCTTCCCCTTGGGAGATCTTATTAAGGCTTTAAAAGATGTAATAAAGGTCATCATTCCACCGAAAGAAGACATGGAACAGATCATTACAGACCTGGCCTCCTATGGTAATATGGCCCGCCATAACGGCTTGCTTGCCCTGCAGCCCATGGTGCAGGAGGCTGGCAATGACCCATTCAAGGCCAAGGCCCTACAACTCATTGTCGACGGTACAGACCCCCAACAATTCAACACCTTTATGGAAATCGAACTCTCGTCGTTTGAGACAAGTGAAAAGATAGGGGTTGAGGTTTTTGAGACTGCAGGTGGATTTGCCCCAACCATCGGCATTATCGGCGCAGTTCTCGGGCTTATTCATGTCATGCAGAATCTTTCCGATCCTTCCAAACTGGGAACAGGTATTGCGGTGGCCTTCGTGGCAACCATCTACGGACTTGTTATTGCCAATATCTTCTGCATTCCCATCAGTTCCAAACTAAAAAAACGCCTAAAAACCCAAATACTTATCAAGACACTTATCATAGAAGGTCTTCTTGACATCCAATCAGGCATGAACCCCAGACTCATGACCATGAAGCTCCAGGGATTTCTGCCTCCTGATAAGAAAAAATCCGCAACCGAGGGTTGATGCGTTATGGCCAAGAGAAAGCAGGAACACGAGAAAGAAGCAAATCATGAACGTTGGCTGGTATCCTATGCCGATTTCATCACTCTGCTTTTCGCGGTTTTCGTAACGCTCTATGCCATGTCGTATACCGATAAACAGAAGGTCGAACAGGTTATAGCCTCAACCAATGCGGCCTTTGGCCTCACCAAGAGCAATGCAACTCCGGCCTTCAATGTCATACAATCAAGTGATATCATGCCGGTACCTGGTATTGTCGCCGAAAAAAAGAAAAAAATGACAAAGCCTGAAACGGGGGATTTGGGTAAGCAGGAAAAGGAAAAGAAAAAAGCTGAAGAAGAGAAAAAAGCCCTGGAAGAAAAAGAAAAGCTGAAAACCGGAGCAGCGGGCGACATCCCTCCACCTGCCCCCAAGATTGCCGCCCAACAAGAGGCGGCAGCAAAACCACGGGCCGGTGATCAAGAATTCAAAAAAATCAAAGAAACAATCACAACATTTCTGAAGGCAAAAGGGGCTGAAGAGAAAGTCAAGCTGACTCTTGATTCACGAGGCCTGGTCATCAGCCTGAAAGATAGCGAATTTTTCGATTCCGGCAATGCCTCGGTGCGCCTGTGGTCGATGCCTCTTCTCAACGATATCGCCACATCTATCAATAAGTATAACAACGCAATACGCATTGAAGGTCATACCGATAACGTGCCGATCAAGACCTCGGCCTTTCCTTCGAACTGGGAACTCTCGACAGCACGAGCCACCAATATAGTGCAGTATCTGATTAACACCCATGGCTTCTCTCCCGAAAAACTGTCCGCCATCGGTTATGGCGAATACCGCCCCATTGCCGATAACAACACAGCGGAAGGAAGACAGAAAAACCGCAGGGTTGACGTGGTTATTCTGTCGAGTGCCGGGGAGCAGGGCGAACCGACAGCAGGGCCACGCCAAGAATAATAATTGGCTTTTTATCTGCTCATTCCATTGCCAAATCAAAATGAGAACGATAAGGTAAGCG